>JBAXTC010000050.1:0-19576 GCA_037130375.1 Verrucomicrobiota bacterium
CCTGGTGGTGCCTTCAATTTGAAAATGTAAACAGGATGATGCGGCGCTTTCTCCGCCTGCCGCACCAGGTATCCCGCCTCGCGGAAGCCCATCGTGGCGAGCACGATCACGTCCTGCCCGCTGCCGGGATCGGGAAAATAAACGTCTTTATAGCCCACTTCATCGGCGAGATCATTGACCCCCATTACGAACGCTTTCAGCTTTGGCAGGGGTGAGGCTGTCATGGTTCGATCTTTCATTCGGAGCAGTTGACGGGACGGTTCAATTCACAGCCGCAACTGGCGCTGGTGCTGTCTGCTGCTCTCGTGGAGCTTCAAGGGCGGGTTTGAACTCGACCAGTTTGTCCTTCATGCCCTTCTCCCAGGCGTCGAGCGAGGGCACTGTGACCTCGGCTTTGCTGGCGTAACCGTGATGGACTGCCTTGGAGTTGTGCCCCAGTGCCTCTTGGGCGAAGCGCAGCGGGAATCCGCACTTACGCGCCCGCTCAGCCCAGGCGTAACGATAGGAGTGCAACGAGACCCCGTGGATGTTCAATCCGACACAGCGTTGGTGGAACTCCGTGGCTCGGTCACCGGCCCGCACCGTTCGCAGATACGGGAACAGTGGGCCGGATTCGGGCAGGCTCTTTAGAATCTCCACCACGTCTTGCCCGAACTGGATGATCGCGGGCTTGATCCGGCTCACCGACCGATTCTGGAGCTTGTGGCGGTTGTAGCCAATCGTCCAATCGCTCCAGTCCACATCCTCAGCGTGGAGATCGGCTACGTCGGACTGGGAACCGCCCAAGTGCCAGCAAAGTTGATAGAACCCCAGACGTTCCGGGTTGCCTTCACGGGCAACAATTTTCTGGTGCTCCTCCCAGGTGATCGCCCGCTTTTTTCCGTAGGTGACCTTCGGCCATTCTCGGCGAGGGATGATTGGTTTCAGCAGCCAGTCCATCGACAGGGCGAAATTGTGGATGCGCCGGAGATAGACGTTCGTGCTGCTCTTGTTGTTGGCCAGCACTGCCAAGAAATGATCGGCACGGGTTTCAAGCAGGGGCAGGGTGCGGATGCTGTTGTAGGCACGGTCGCAGATCGCAACCGACCAGCGGAGATGGGTTGGCCCCTGCTTGAGGCTGACGATCTTCCCCATCACTTCCTGCCACGTCCGCGTGACCATTTTTGGGTCGGTGCCCATCAGGTAGGTGCGGGCGATCTGGAGGTTCAGGAACGGTTGCCGGTTGGCCTCGTTGCTGGCGCTCAGCAGGGTCTCTGCCTCGACCTTATTCTTCGTGCGAAGGCTCTGCTGCTTTCCGGTTTCGTTGTCCTGGATGAAGTAAACGCCGCTTCGGCGGCGAAACATCCGATACTTGTGCTTCATGTCGTTGCTCATGGTCTGAGGCTACGACATGTCGATTTCCCAGCGTTAGCTACGGGTGGCACACATAAATCTGCATAAGCAGAAAGGTGGCAAACCCGGCATTTTGCTGGAACTTTTGCTGGAAGTCCGACCTCCTCAAATCTCCAAACCTCGTGTAGTCAATCAGTTAGGTTTGGAGGCGAGGGTCGGAATCGGTCGCCTCAAGCGTCGTTTCGGGGTTAAAAATGCCATATTTTCCGCGTGAAGCAAGCACTACACTGGCACTACCCGACCCAGCACTTTCTCAACACCTTTGCTGACGTTTTTGCTGACAGTCCCTCGGCGAAGGGAAGACCCAACTCCAACTAGTTTTGCAGGTAAATGAGTTCGCTGAAGCTTGTCCCTCTATTTGTTTCGACAAAGAACCTGAGAAGCACTGCGTTTGCCGCATCCGAGGCCGCACGATCCATCCGTATTATGTAACGAAAAGGAGTTCCCGGGCTGGCAAACAGCGGGTCGGCGAGTTCATGCTTAGCTGAAAGCGGAAACATCGTCTCCTCTCTGCCTCTTTCCCAGGATACCAAGCTGGGAACCCCTATTTCGTAATCCCCTGCAATGGGTATCCGCTCGGGAGCGCTTTCTCCCGCAGTATACATGTGGTGCTCCGCATCGATGACCCGGATTCCAACTGAGGTGATTACCAAATCCACAGGTGCTTCATTCACGAAGAGAACTTCAAAAGCAGGTTTCTCTTTCCCCAGCGCGCCGCCCCAGAAGAATCTCTCACACTTCAGAAGAAACTCCCTTTTTGAAAATCGCTTTCTCCAGAGCGCGGAATCCTCCTCCTCAATATTCGCCTCCCTTCTCCACTCCTCCAGCTCTCCCGTCTGGTCTGACCACTCTGACAAGCCTTTCGCGATGCGGACCTGCACGAACCTGCCAACCTGTTCATTGAGGCCAGCGGTTTTGGCCTCATCCGCCGGCCCAGGAATCCTGGTTTCCTTCGGCTGCATCTGCTCAGGAGACTCACGCAGGGACGCCTCCGCTTCCAAGCGCCGGCTATAGGTGATCCGCCCCTTTTTTCGCAGCCCAACGAACCACTCCACGAACACCAGTTCTCTTTGTTTCAGGTCCGTCCTGGCGTCCTGCTCCATCCATCCCTTGTTCCCGTCCGGTGCCAGCTCGCATAATTTTTTGAATGTGAAAGTTGCAATCTCTTTATTGCCGGGCCGATGTACAAACGCCCAAAGGCTCTCTGCGAAGTCAACGATAGACCCGGGATCTGGATTGTCCCCTTTCTCCCATCGCCGCCTTTTTCGGTCGAAACCGTCACCTCCTCTCGCGTCCCGCCATTCGGCGGGTTTCTGCGGCAGAGTAAGGAGCAGTTGGTCGATTTCCAACATAATTGACGCCACTGTCGAGCTCATTTGCCAGAAATCGTGCCTCGAATTCCCTCACGCCCGCAACTGAATTTTCGAGCCGCTACTGGCTGAAATTGTCCCCCGGCAAACACGGGCTGCCGTTCCTCTGGCCTCTTCGATCGATTATTGTTTCCCCATCGGCGAGGCCCTCCTCCTTGTAGCCGCTGCTCGTATCGGGACATCGTAGATGTCCGCCGATGTCCTCCCATGGTCAGTTGTTGGCCTAAATCCCGGCTCGTAAGCTCGTGGCAATGATTGCACTCAATAGTCAGCACCGCTCGCAGGACCAGAGGCGACCGCACTGCATAATCTGGCCCGCGGACCCGCCGATTTTTGGGCGCGGTATTCAGCTTGGGCCGGTCGCCCTATTTGTAAGCTTTAAAGCATCCCCATACTGAAATGAACGCAGACCAGATAGCATTTCACAATCTGCGCGAGAAGCCTGGCCTGCTTGATGAGCAGCAGACCGCCTGGTCGACAGGTCTTCGCGAGGATGAACTGATGACTGTAGCTAAAGCCGGGGTGCTCCGTCCTTTGGCCTGGCCTCTTCCAACCAATGCCAAACGGCTCTGGTCGCGCGGTGCGGTTGAGCGGTTCAATGGTGACGAGGCGAAGCAAGAGGCCGCCCGCCGCGCACTTTTGAAGTTCCACCGGGATAAGAACAATACTCGCATCGGAACTGCGGAGAAGCGACTCGAAACAGTCTGCGGCGGCGCCGGTCGAGACGGCGAAGGCGACAAAGGCAAAGGCGGCGCGGGAAAAGGAGACAGAGGCGGTGGCGGCCGCTTCTTTTGTGCCCAAGACGGTTCGAGTGCCGGCCGAAATCACTGACAGATTTATTCGCGCTTCGATGGAGCGAAAGCTCATTAACGAGCGGGTGGCCACGCAGCAGGAAACCGTCTTGCCGCACCGCTTTTTCAGGCTGAAGGGGCAATGAAAAGGCGCGACTTGTTGCAGAGATCACGAAAGAAATCATGAAAAGGGAACCAAAGAAGATGACTGCGGTCGCAAAGACGAAGCCCTACACAGCCCCAGACCAGTTTCAGGCCACCGTCTTGTTCAGGTCCGGGGCGCAACTGAACCTGCGCTTCGACGCTTCAGGGCAACTCCAATCGTTCCAACAGGCATTTCAGCAATGGACCGAGAACGCATCGAGTAAGAAACCGGGCGGCGACTACCAGGTTATTGGCTGGCAACTGGCTTCCGGCAACTGGGCCAGCCACCAATTAACAATCGCTTGGGACACGGTCGCCGCGATAAGTTACACGAGATGAACCGGAGCCCCCATACCGATGGGTGCCTTCAGGAGAATAGATGAAGTTGGCATTCAATTTTTTGGCTCCTGAACGGAGCCTCAGAAACGTGCCCTTAGCCTTTAGGCGGGCTTCCTTGGGGAAGCCGCGCCACCGCTTGAGCCAAGGGCTCAAGCTCCCCGTCGGCTCACTCAACGTTCGCCTCCTCAGTGGTCAGGCAGCTAGTGCTGCCTGTTTTTCACACCGGATGCACCAGAGGATGCAAACAATTCATTTCAATAAGAGGGGAGATCCAGCGAATAGGCCGGCAAAACAGGCCGTCTACACTCTGTAAACAAACGCGCTTGAAATCTTGATAAGTACCTGAAAAATAGACGTCAACAGCGCAGACAGTGAACCCGACATCAAAGACTGTTTCGTTTCGCCTCCACGACCACCATTTTAGGCGACTCGAAGAGCTGGCGGGCGCCTCCCATGCGAGCCCAGGAGACGAAGCCCGAAGCCGCCTTATCGCCGCCCTGGAGGACCAGGATCGCTTCGCTGAAATGAGGCAACGGATCTCAGCTCTGGAGAGCCAAATCACCACCCTCCACCGTGACCTCGCTATTTCAATCCAGGCCCTTCTCATCGCCGCCACTCAGGGCAAAAAGATTTCCCCCGAGGAGGCGGAAAATTGGGTCCGGGAAAACCTCCATGGGGCCACGTCATAGGCTATGCTTTCCATCTCCCCACCAATTGCGGCGGCAGGGCAAGGGAACTACTACCTCGACCTCGCTCGGGAGGACTATTACCTCGCCGGGGGAGAACCCCTTGGCGCCTGGTTTGGGGAAGGGAAGGAAATCCTTCACCTCGATGGCACGGTGCAGCGGGAGCACTTCCAAAACCTGCTCCGAGGCTTTTCGCCAGACGGCAGCAGCGCCCTTGTTAAAAACGCCGGGATCAAGGATCGCCAGACGGCTTGGGATCTCACCTTTAGCGCCCCGAAAAGTGTCAGCGCCGCCTGGTCTCAGGCACCGCCCGAAATCCGGGCTAAATTCCAACTGGCCCAGAGGGAAGCCGTTGAAGCGGCGCTCACCTACCTCCAGGAAGTCGCCGGCCTCACCCGAAGGGGCAAGGGAGGCACCGAGACCGAAAGGGCAAAACTCGTTTCCGCGCTCTTTGAGCATGGCACGAGCAGAGCCCAGGACCCCCAGCTCCACACCCACGCCGTCCTTCTGAATCTCGGTTTTCGGGCCGACGGCACCACCGGCACAATCCGAACGCTCGAAGTCTTTCAGCACAAAATGGCTGCGGGCGCCATTTACCGTGCCGCGTTGGCGGAAGCCCTCCAGCGCACCCTTGGACTTGACATCGAACTGGACCGGGAATTCTTTAAGCTCGCGGGCGTCAGTGATTCCCTTTGCTCTGACTTTTCCAAACGCCGAAAGCAAATTGAAGAGGCCCTTTCCAAGAAAGGGCTCGAAAGCGCCGTTGCCGCCAAAATCGCCGCACTCGAAACCCGTGAGGTCAAGGGCCACATCGCCCGCGACCTTCTCTTTACCACTTGGAAAGCAGTAGGCCGGGAACACGGCTGGACGGAAAAAAACCTCATGCGGCTTATAGGCCGCGACCGCGCCAAGGAAGCCCCCGCGGTCACCGCCGCGGAGCTTTCCGAAATCGCAATCCAGACAATCACTATCGGGAAAAGCCACTTTTCCGAGCGGGACCTGGTCCGCTTCGTCGCCGACCACGCGCCAGGGAAAGGAATCCGAGCAAGCGAAATACTTCCCGCCGTCCGGGAGCGTATCGCCAAAGACGATATCCAAGACATCGGGCTTGTCCGCGGGCGGCGCGTTTTCACCACCAAGGACATCCTTCGAGACGAAAAGGACCTGCTCTCCACCGTCCGCGCACGCCAACAGGAAAACGGCCACCTCCTTGACGAGGGCTTTGTCTCCAAAACCCTTTCCAAGCAAAAGCTTCTTTCCGAGGAACAGAAAGCGGCCGTGCTCCACATCACCACCCGGCCGGGAGCGGTGCAGGTGGTTTCCGGCATGGCGGGCACCGGGAAAAGCACTATGCTAAAGGCCGCCCGTGAACTTTGGGAAAAAGCCGAAATGCACGTTGTTGGCGCCGCCATCTCCGGGAAGGCCGCCCAGGGGCTAGAAGAAAGCGCCGGCATCCAAAGCTACACCCTTGCCCAGGCGCTTCACGACCTTAACCTTCCAGCCTTTGGCTTCGAGCTCCGTTACAAACGCCTTTTCCCAAATGCCCCGAGGTGGAGCCCATTCCATGACCTCAAACTCCCCTCCATCCACTTCAAGACGGACGCGCTCCGGCTTACGGAAAGAACGGTTCTCGTCCTTGATGAGGCCGGCATGGTCGGAACCAAGACCATGAAAGCCGTCCTTGATGCCGTCGAAGCGGCCGGGGCCAAGCTTGTTCTCGTGGGAGACGCCCGACAGCTCCAGCCCATCGAGGCCGGAGGACCCTTCCGGGCCATCGAAAAGCTGGTCGGCAGCGCGGAGCTAAAGGAAATAAAACGCCAGAAGGAAGACTGGGCACGGCAAATGGTCACCCTCTTTGCCGACGGCAAGGCCAAGGAGGCCCTCACCCTCGCGAATGAAAAGGGCATGGTCACCAAGGCCAAGACAGCGGATGAAGTGAAATCAAAGCTCATTGCCGACTGGAAAAAGGCCGGCATCGCCCGGCCGGACCAAAATCTCATTCTTGCCAGCCGAAACCAGGACACCACCGAGCTAAACACCCTCGCCCAGGCGGAGAGACGGACAGCGCGAAAACTTGGTAATCAAAATATCACCGTGAATGGGAGCACGATTTACACCGGGGATCGGCTCCTGTTTACGAAAAACAGCAAGCTTCTTGGCGTCAAGAACGGACACCTCGGCACCATCACCGGCATAAAGCGTGACGCGCTCCTGGTCGCCCTCGATACCGGGAAGCAGGTGAGCATCCCTTTCCGCTCTTACAACCAATTTACCCTTGGCTACGCCGTGACCACGCATAAGGCCCAGGGCATGACCACGGAAAACTCCTTTGTTTTAATCGACCCCGTCATGCAGGACCGGGAGCTTTCCTATGTCCAGGCGTCGCGCGCCAGGAACGAAACGCGCTTTTACATTGATCAGGCCACCGCAGGTAAGTATTTCAGACAAGCAGCTAAGTTGATGAGTCAGACGCGGCAAAAGGACCTCGCGACGGAATTGCATGAGGCTGAGCAACGAAGACGCGAAGAACAAAGCCAAACCCGTGAACAGCAGAGGCAAAAACACTGACCAAGGCGTTTCATCATGCGCCTGATCTGGACACTCGCCCCCAAAGGCATGGGAGGACTTGTCCTCCTCGTTGTTTTCCTTTTCATGTTTTGTGTGGCCATCGGGCGCCACCTCCTTAACCCCAAGGGAATTTTGCTCCTCGCCGCCGCCCTTGTCCCGCTCGTCGCTATTGCGCTGACCGGGCCGGCCAGGCTCTTCGAGAAATGGGAACAGGTCCCGAACCTGGTCCGTGGAATATGCCTGGGCATTCTGGCCTACATCGCCGTTGTCACCATTGGAAACTTTGCCGAGCTCTACAACTTTCGCCTTTGGCTCGATTTCCTCCTCCTTCGCGGCGGAGCGCCCTGGAGTTCGGTTCATAGCGTCGCCCTGGTGGGCGCCCTCTACGCCATCGCCTCCCAAGCTTACGACCAGCCCTTATCCATTCCACCCGACGAGGAGAGAATCGTAAGCGGGCACCGCCTCCTTCCGGTGGACCAGGCCAGGGGCCAGCTTTCTCCGGGTCTCAACCGATCGCAAGTGAAACTTTTTTGGGGCACACTTGAGCTCCCCGAAGAGGCTGGAACCCAGCACTTTTGCATCGTTGGAGCCTCCGGCTCCGGCAAAAGCAAATCCATCCAGCTCCTCATGCAGTCAGTCCTTCCAAACATCCGCCGCCGCACAAATCGGCGCGCCATCGTTTACGACGCCAAGCGCGACATCTACGCCACGCTCATTGGCATGAACATCCCAGAGGACCAAATCACCATCCTCAATCCCTTCGACAAACGCTGCGCCGCGTGGGACATGGCAAAGGATATTGCCGATCCCGCCACCGCCGCCGAAATTGCCGCCATCTTTACCCCGGAGGAAGCTGACCGCCAAAACCCGTTCTTCCCCAAGGCCGCGCAAAGTCTTGTTGGCGGGGTAATGGAGGCCTTCATCCACGTTGCGCCTGGTCGCTGGACGTTTCGAGACGTCATTCTCGCGCTTCGCACTGACGCACGACTCAAAGCCATTCTTAGCCAATGCCCTAGCACGGCCTACATCGTTGAAAAATATCTTCCCGGCACTGATACCCAGCACGATATCGCCGCCACAATCGAGAACACCATGCGTCGGCTGGCCTTCGTCGCCGCCGCTTGGGATCACGCGAAGACCTCCTTTTCGCTCGACGAATGGATCAAGGGCGAATCCATCTTGCTCCTTGGCAGTAACCCCGGCCGGCAAAGCACGGTCCAGCAACTAAACGCCGCCATCTTCCACCGCCTGGCGGAAATTGTTCTCGACCAGCCAAACGCCGACAAACAGCCCGTTCCCCCGCAAACCTGGTTTTTCATAGATGAGCTCCGGCGAGCTGGAGACCTTCCCCAGCTCCCCGAGCTTCTGGTGGAGGGCCGCTCCAAGGGTGCCTGCGTTGCCATCGGCTTTCAGGACATTCCCGGCCTCTTTGAGGTTTACCAGGAAAACCGCGCCGAGGAAATCATCGGCGCCTGCAGGAATAAGGCGTTTCTCAAAATCACCGATCCAAAGACCGCCAAATACGCCTCAAACGTTTTCGACAAGCAAGAAGTGGAGATCACCCGCTACAGCCCAAGCTGGAGCGTTTCCGAAACGGAGGGGAGTTTCAACAAAACGCTCACCATGGGCGTTTCCGTAAATCGAAGCCTCCACACCCGGCCCGTCATTGACCTGGCCAAGTTCCAGCAGATCAAGGAGGCAAATCCCCAAAACGGCATCGGCGGCTATTATTATCTCGCCGAAATCGGCGAGCCCTACTTTTCCACGCTTCCAGGCCAGTTCGTGGACGAAACACTCCAAAAGCCAAGCCCAAGCGCCCTTGATGTTGAACCACGTCCACCCGAACACCAAATCCTTCGCGACTGGACACCAGCCGACCTCGACCGGCTCGGCTTATCCGATTTCTCAAAAGACCTGCTTTCAAAACCGAAAAAACAATCCGGTGGCAAGAACCCTCCCGACGAACCTGGGGAAGGGGGAATCCTTGCCCTCCTTCCCAAACAGAAACCATGAAACCACTCTCCCTCCAAACTTCCGTAGCGCTTTTAGCGCTCGCCTTCCTGCTTTCCGCCTGCGGTCCATCGCAGCAGACCTCGCCCGACAAGCCCCAGGCCAAAGAGCCCTACGAAGGGGCGGCCGCCACTTCCGAGCCGGCAAAGACCACAGCCAAAAACTTCCTCTTCGTTACCGACGTAATCGCCGAGGACCCAACCGGCGACGCTGTCGCCGAGATCTCCATCGTAAGGCCTCAACGCGCCATGCTTCGTTGCAACGAAATCCAAATTGGCCGCCAGTATGAGGCAACCTTCCGGCTCCTTGACGGCGCCGGCCACCAGCTCTGCAACAAAGCTGGGCGCTTCACCCCAACTGAAACCCCCTGGACGGTGTGGTGTCCATTTGGACCCGATTACAAAGTCCAGAAAGCTGGCAAATGGAAATGGACCGTGGACGTTCCAGGTCTTGGCCGCTACGCCACCGAAATCGGAGTTCTTCCGCCCACGCCAACCGAGCTTGCCGAACTTGCCCGGCACGAGAAGGCTCGCGAATCCGTCTTTCGAGCCTTCGCCTATTACTGGCTTGGACACACAAACGATTATTTCACTTTGGTTCCACAGGCTGAGCCAAGCGCAACCCGTGGCGTCACCGCAGCGGACGAGAATCCAGTGGCCAAAACTCGGCGGCAAATTAACCAGGAAGTGGCCAGGGGGGGCCGCGAAGGCGCGGAGGCACTCCGCCAATATAAGGCAAGGAAAGGCGAGATTGAATTTCAAGATCTGAAAACCATCGACATCAGCAAATTAGCCCAAGACAGCCCTCCCCCAGACCTCCCCGACTTCGGTTCACGCTCGCGTGCTTCCCAAGCGAAGCCACAGCCAACTCTTCCGGCTAAAAGGCAACACGAGGACACCCTGCTCGATGTCACCATGGACAACGCTCGCATGGTCGGGGATGACCCCGCGGCAGTCCTTCGCAAATCTCGCCCAATCAACGTTGACGCCTACGTCGATTACTACCACCTTCTTGAAGTAAGAGCGCTCACCTCCAGCTTTTCACAAAACTTTGTCACCGAGGCCGACACCTTAAACGGCATCAACTACCGCGGGACCGCGACTTTTGGCTTTCGGCTCTACCGCTTCTTTGTCCCCGGCAAGGGTTGGAACGACTGGCAAGACGTGTCCAGATCGCCAAATGAATTCTTTGAGGCGCTGGCCCAGATCATCGGATCTAGCGACGTTCCGTCCGAACTCCACGATAGGCTCGCCGTTGAATTCACCATTGTCGAACGAGACGGGAATTGGTTCGTTGTTGCCAACAACCAGGACCGCTTCGCCAACGGCAAACTCGTTGCCACCGGCAGACCCGTCAACTTGGCCCCAACCACCGCTTACGCTCGGCGCATTCTAACCACCGGGACAACCCCAGACCGGGACACGGACAGAAATTTGGGGAAACTTGCTCGCGACAATCCGCAGGCCCTGGAAAACGGGATCATCGCCACCATGTCGCAGCTTCGAGGGCGGCCTCTCCAGTAAAACATTGCCGCCACCGTTTAGGTCCTCACTCGTCGGGGCCTCGACCCTGGCCGGGAAATCCTTTTAACCCGTTCCGGCCGGCCGCTTCAGTTTAGGCTCCGGCGCGCTCCCGACCGCGAGGAGCCGGCCACGAGCGAGGCTTTCTCCAATTGTCTTTTTCCCCAATCGCCCTGGAGCGGGAAAACGCACGCGTCCGGGCGATTCGTTGTTAGGGTGGTCCTCGCTGCCTCCTCCAGGCTTGAAAATCTCCGCCCGGCAACTTCTTGCCACACCCCGGCGCCTGAGGCTTTGGTCAACCCAGCGCCTGGCCCCGCGAGATCGTCGCGCACACGGCACGGCTCGCCTTCATCGGTCAGCCGCCAAGGGTGAGAGTGTACGAGGGTCAAGCGAGCGACCTCGTGGGGCGGAAGCCGAGGTCGCCGGATTCGCGGCCCGGTTCGTGGACGCGGCGGGCCGCCGCCCGCGTGCGACTGGCGGTCGCACTCCAGGCGCCACCGCGGGCCACCCGCTTCGAACTCGAATCTGGACCTACTGGATCAGTGACAGAATCCTGCTGATACGGGTCGTCGCCGTCCCAGCACCACTCCCACACAAGCCCGAGCATGTCATACATCCCAAATGCATTCGGCTGTTTCTTGCCAACCAGGGGCGTCTCACTTCCGTCGCAGTTCCCGTTGTACCAAGCGACATCGTCGAGCGTCCCGTACCGGGGCGCGCTCGTTCCTGCACGACATGCGTACTCCCACTCTGCCTCGGTCGGCAGGCGAAAACCGGGGCACGCCAGCCCCTTCCAGCGAACCTTGGCGCTAAATCTGAAATCTTCTATGTCGTGCGACTCGTCGCTCAGCACATATGCTTCCTCGATCCCGAAGGTCTTCGAGAGCCTGTTGCAGTAGGCCACCGTCCTGAACCAGTTCACGTGAACAGGAATGTCATCCCCACCGTACAAATGCTCTTTGTCGCCCATCAGTGCTTTCCATAGGCCATTTGTGACCGGGGTGGTCTGCATCAGAATCGCGCGGGTCAGGGTCACCCAGTGCTGCGGTCTCGCATCTGCGCGGAAGGCGTAGCTCTCTTCCTTGTCATCCTCGTCATCCTCGCCAGCTCCCATCATGAATCTGCCCGGCGGTACGACCACCCACCGTAGCACATCAAACCCATCCGGTAACGCGAGCGCCTCGCCGAACCCGTTGACCAGCGCGCGGCTCTTCTCGCTAAACGCCCGCCTCACCGTGCGGTGCCTGGTGACGGTGACAGTCTTCTTGACCCGTTCGGTGACCGCCTTGCGGAACAACCCTCCGGGCTTTACGACGACGTTTTCCCACACGGTCTCCTGCTCCTGGAAAGGCTCGTCCACCTCGCGCTCGACGGACACGACTTCGTCGCGCGCCTCGTATCTCCATCTCAATTGCTTGAGGAAATCGTGGACCTCCTTCAGCCCAGAATCGAAACGCTCCCGCTCGAAATGCAACAGATCCATCAGGCCCCACTCGCCGCCGCCGGCGGCGAGGGACTGCAACTGCAACAAGAACGGGTGGCGCGCCAGAGCCGGCGCCTTGCTCGCCAACGGCAACAGCTCCGCGAGCGCTCCTTTGACGCGGTCCTGCAGGCCCTTCAACTTCTCGGACCTGAGCGCGGCGAGGAAGGAGTCGAGGTCGGGGCTGAACTGCTGGAACACGCTGTCGCCTGCCGCCTTGACGGCATAGCCACGATCCAGCTCGATGGCCTGTCGAAGCACCGGCAGCGCCTGGCCCGGCTGGCCGAGCGCCATTCGGACCTTGGCCGCCTGGAAGAGCGCCTCGCCCAGCCTCCCGTCCAGCTCGATTGCGGCTTCGGTGTGCCGCAGGGCGTCCGGCAGGTTCTCGCGGATGAAGGCCGCCCAGCCGGCCGAGAGGAACGCGCGGGCCGCCTCTTTCGGGTAGTCGGTCTTGGCGTAGCGCGTGGCGAGTAGGAAAGACTGCTCCGACCTGACCGGGTCCACGAGCGACACGTCGCAGCCAGCAAAACCAAGCCGCACGATCGCCTCCAGTTCGTGGAACCGCCACTCGAGCTTGTAGCCCGGCGAGGTGTGGTCGCCATTGATGGCTCTGCCGAGGGCCTCGAGACACTCGCCGAAAAGCTGCTGCCGGAATGCGTCACGCGCGATCTCGAACTGCTCGTAGGCCGCGGTCTGGGCTGGCGTCTTCGCGACCCGGATGAGCGACTGCAAGGAGTCGTTCATGGCGCCAATCCTCGCCAGCATCTGCGAGAAGCCCCACCGGAAGCACGAGTGCAGGTCGTCGATGGCGCCCGCGACTCGTTCCAGGCCCTCCGCCGTCAAATGCGCGGCTTCCATCTGCGCCTCGACCAGTCGGTCTGTCGCCTCGCGCTGCGCCGCGACGGTCGTGGCCACCCCTTGCTCCATCCCCACGAGGATAGACCGCGTGCTGGTGCCGATGGCGCCCGCGGTGTCGCGCGCCGCCGAGCGCATCGCGACGGTGACGTCCTTGACGAACGCCTGGTTTTGCAGGTACTGGCGGTAGCCGGTGCCCCAGATATACTCGGCCATATTTCAAACGCTCCCCGCCGGTTCGCGGAGAACCGTCACTTGCTCTTGGTGCGCGTTCATGGGGGCGAGCGTATTCTGTTTGGCCGGGGCGTCAAGTCCGACGGGGAAGGGGAATCAGAACGAACTTATGCTCGAAATCGCTGGCTTATCCGGTATCATCGGCTGAAATGAAACGTTCCAAATGGGCCGATGACATTTTGGGCGCCCGTAAACATCGCCAGGAGGTATTAGATGGCCAAAGCGACGATGCGATTGATGCCGCAGCGTTGGCGATTCTCCTCGGCGTTGGCACTACTGCCGCTTAGTGCTCCCTTATGAGGACCCTTAACTGCCCGCGCCTACAACGAACTCATCACCAGTGGGACCGGCATCGAATCCGCCGCCATCGTCACCCCCTAACCCGCCGGGCAAGACCAGCCCGGCTTTGAACGCTGACTATGCCTCGTCGCCCTTCCACTCCCTCTTTGCCCGGCGATTACGGCCGGTTGCTCGCTGCGATCAAGGTGCGGGTGCAGGCCGCGCAAGTGCGCGCCGGGCTGGCCGCCAATCGGGAATTGCTCGCGTTGTATTGGGACATTGGGCGGATGATCCTCGACCGGCAGCAAGCAGAAGGCTGGGGGGCGAAGGTGATCGACCGGCTGTCGCGGGACCTGCAAAATGAGTTTCCCGGCCAGCAGGGTTTTTCGCCCCGCAACTTGAAATATATGCGGGCGTTTGCGGAGGCGTGGCCGGAAACCGCCATTGTGCAAGCACCCCTTGCCCAAAGCGCTCAGCCGGTGGCGGTAATTGTGCACCAGCCTGGTGCACAATTGCCCTGGAAGCACCACTGTCTTCTTCTCGACAAACTCGACACGGCTGCGGATCGGCTTTGGTATGCCGCCAAAGCCGTGGAGCACGGCTGGTCGCGCAACGTGCTCGCTCTGCAAATCGATTCTGCGCTCCATCTCCGGCAGGGCAAAGCGGTATCCAACTTCCAAAACACGCTGCCGCCTCCGCAGTCCGATCTGGCCCAGCAAATCACCAAAGACCCTTACCTCTTCGACTTCCTAAATTTGCGCGACGAGGCCAATGAGCGAGCGGTCGAGGCCGGGTTGCTGGCCCATGTGGAAAAGTTTCTCCTCGAACTCGGCGTCGGCTTCGCGCTGGTCGGGCGCCAGATCCACATGGAGGTGGGCGACCAGGACTTCTATCTCGATTTGCTCTTTTACCATCTCAAGCTGCGTTGTTTTGTGGTGGTGGACTTGAAGGCGCGGGAATTCACCCCGGAAGCGGCGGGGAAGATGAACTTTTACCTTTCGTCGGTGGACGACCGTTTCCGTCAACCGGAAGACCAGCCCTCGATCGGGCTGATCCTGTGCCGGGCCAAGAACCGGATCATCGCCGAATACGCACTGCGGGACATGAACAAGCCCATCGGTGTTTCTGGATACGTCACCCGGCTCGTCGAGACGCTGCCGCAGCCTCTGCGGGAGGCAATTCCCAGTGTGAGGGAGATCGAGCGCGGACTGGCCCGTGACGAAACGTCCGTTAGGCCCTCCAGGCTACAGGACGAATGCCGATCAAAGTGTAAGGCAACCTGATGCTGCACCCTGAAAAGCGCCCCGATTTCGTTCTCCTTCCCGAACCCCGAAACGGCCGCTGTCTTACCCTTGCCCGCACCCGAAAAGCCCGTCCTGGGGCATTTTAGAGCGTCGTTTTTGCGCCTAAAGCCCTGGAAATGGGCTTTTTGGCCTTTTTTCCACCAAGGACGACTCTCCGCGCGGATCTCCGCACCCGTCTTGGAACCCGGCAGAGGGCAGGGCAGCTCTTCGCGCACTCGTGCCAGCCGAAGCCTGTCACTGCACTGCTTCTTGCGAGCGCTGCGTCCGCTTCTCCCCTCACGCGAATCGTTTCTCCGTCTCGGGTTCATTCCCTCTCTCTCAAGGGCAGCCTGGTGAAGAGAGAGAATAAACCCTCCTCGAAACAGACTTGCGCTGAAGCGTCCCCGAACAGCCTTCTTGTCCCAATTCCGGACCGATTCACCTTGAAATGCCTCCCTTCGGGCGGGCATGCTTCCATCCCGTGAAAAAGCAAACCCGTATAAGCATGGGCTGTGGGTGACAAGATGCAGGAGGTGCCAAATGCCTGACCATGAAGAACACGGGCGCATTGTCAGTTCAAAGACAATCGTGTGCTGTGTGCGCCCGATTGAAACAGTCATTGTTACCCAGTATGAGGACGGGTGTATCAGGCGGAGGTGCAACTGGGGGAAGGACTATTGCCCGGAGGTCCAAGAGCTGCCGGGGGACCACCCCAGCATTAATTGTCCCGCATACCCGACTTGGCAGGACTGAAGGAGCCGACCACACAACCCGGGTACTGGGGGGCAAGGGCAGAGTTCACCGCGTTGCACTGATTCCGGCACCGGATCGTTGACCTACAGTCATTTACGGCAAATGGCGCCACAAACCACTCATCATCCAGCGTCCGTTTGTCACCCCGTGCGCTCTTGCGCGCCAATCACTTTCGTTTCTCATCCGCCGTTCCTCGACCCGTGGCTAAGTGCGGCCTCATGCTACGGTTGGACCGCCACACCAGCGCGTTGCGACTTGTTGTTGAAGTAATCGATGGCAGCCTCGACCGAGGCCCAGGACGCGGCACAGTTGATCTCCAGGAAGTATCTCCGGGCTCGTCGCGTCCACTCGTCATCCCCCTTCAGGCTGAGAAAACGTATCGAGCAGCCTGCGCCACAGAGGTACCGGATTGGACAGCTCCGGCACTCCTCCAGGTTGTCGACATGGAGTTGTGGAGCATAGGTGTCGAAAAACTGCTGGTAATTTTCCTGGGACAGCACATTCCCTGGGTCGGAAATGCTCCCGAGACGGAACGCCTCTTGGCCGACAAAGTAGATACAGGGGTAGACCGTGCCGTCATGGTCGACTACGCCCGTGTTGCCGAGGATCATCCCGCAACCATAGACGACGAACTCCCCGCGCAACATCCGGGTGGCGATCACGTTGCTCGGGCAGACCCGGCTCAGATCGAACCTATGATCACTAATGGCGCCCGAAAGCTCCCGCGCATAAACCTCTGCGTCGGGGTAAAGTGCCGGATCAAGCGCGTGCCCCTCCGAGTCCACGGGAATCAGAGTCGGAAACGCGCAGGCCTCCGGTTTCAGTCGCTCGTGGTGCTCCTGGATGGCCCGGAGATCCGCCACGTTGTCTGAAGTCACTGTGGCTCGCAGCTCATAGTAGATCTTGCGCTCCCGCAGCTTCTCAATGTTCCTGATGATCTTGTTGTACGACGGACGTCCTGAACGAAACGGACGGTTCCGGTTATGGATGTTGCAGGGTCCGTCCAGGTCAACCAGGACCGAAACCCCGTGCGCTGCTGCCACATCGAGGAAGTCCTCCGGAAGCACTGTGAGGTTAGTTGTGAGGTGATTCTTGAATTCAACGTCATAGCGACCCCGCAATTCCTCATCCACGTACCGAATGCACTCGCGGACGACGCCCCAGTTGAGAAGCGGTTCGCCCCCGAAGTAGATGATCTGCAGGCGACCGTTGGGTGCCATGGATTGCGCCGCCTTCTCAATGGTGAGCTTGGCGGTCGCCTCGGACATTCGAGCGTTGTTCAGGTAGCTCTCGTTGCGGCCAAGGCAGTAGACGCAGCCGAGGTTGCACTGTTGTGTGACGAGCAGGTACAGCCCGAGGTCCCGCTTGCCCTCGATCTCGAACCGCTGGTGTGTTTCCGGTATGGGCTCTTGCTCCGTCACGAGAATCCTAAACCGGACGAGCAGTTCTCGGAGCGCCGGGTCAGAGATTCCATCAGGACTGTCCAGCGCGGCCTTCACGACATCGATCCCTCGGCGAAAGATCAGCGGGCGCGGGTAGCGCCCGTTCATCAACGTCAAAGTTCCTTCCCGCTCAAAGCGTACCAGGTCGGCTGCGGGGCGTAGCGGGCCTAGAAAAGCAGGTTGCACTTGTTGCACTTTGTACAGCCCGTGCAGGAACCAGGGCAGCACACGTCGCAGTCGGTCCCGGCGGCCTCAAACGAGAAGGCCTCGCCAAGTGGTGCCACCGCCTCAAAGATAGAGTTCCCGAACTGAAGGGACTCGATGTCCTGGGCGCCGGAAGTCTTGACCTCGATCTGGCAGTCTTGAGTCATAATAAACGGTTCTTTTGCCTTTTGGCCAGTCGGTTTCGACCGGGTGCCAATCGGCCATTTGTACGCTCCGTTTTACTTCCGTGGGAGCGTCGTTGCAAGGCAAAACATGCTCCACGCTGTCGGCCCCTGTCGGCTGCAGTCGCGGTTTCCGATGGGGTAGTCGAAGCGGTCAGCGATGGCGGCAACAGCGCAATGCTGACCAATCAGAAAAACCAGCCCGAGGCAGAGGTTAAGGGTCTTCATGGTTCATCATTTTCAGGGGTTTATTGATCAGCGCAACAACCCCCGATAAAAGCGCGTGGAGTGGTTCGTCACGGCCACATCAATGAACTGCACCGCCGTGTTGGAGATGGTCAGTGTGGTCAGGGGCTGCCAATCTGCCAGGTCTCGCGAGGTTTGCACCAAACAAGTGTTTCCCTCATCGCCCGCCAGCAGGAGCAGAAATCCCCGGCGCTGCGTTGGTCCGGGCCACGGTTGGATGGCCAGACCAAGGCGGTGCGTAAAGGTCGCGGTGATCGTACGGTTGGTGGTGGCCGTCACCGTGAGCGGATTCTGGGTGCCGCTGGCGTCGCCCGACCACCCCAGGAAGGCTTGTCCGGGAAACGGCTGGGCCGTCAACCGGACCCCCTGGCCCTTCGTGTAGGCGTTGGCCTGCGGCTCGCGGGCGACAATGCCAGCGCCCTGCTCCAGCACCGTTAGCGTGGCTTGGTTCGCGCCCAGCGTCGAGAATAAGGCCCCGACCGTCGGATTGGCGTTCGTCACGGTGAAATCGAGCGGGTTGACGGCCGAACTGGCCGCGTTGCCCCACAGCACAAAATAAGAACCCGCCTGCGGGATCGCGGTCAGCCGCACCACGGCACCAAAGGGGACCAGGCCCGTGCCGAAATTCCTCACCACCACGCCTTGTCCCACCACGGTGGTGTAGCACGTCGTGCCGAAAACGGCCTGGACCTCCTTGGGCCGATCCATCGCCACACTGGCTTGGGGATTGGTTCCGCTGGTATCGCCCATCCAGTTCAGGAAAGTCCAGCCGCTTTGTGGCTGGGCGGTCAGCACCACGGTCGAATCCTGCACATAGTTGCTCGCCGGATTGGCGGTCATCGTTCCCCCGCCCGCCGTCACGGCCAGCAGCGTGAGCGGCGCGAAGCGGGCCGCGACACTCTTATCCTGGTCCATCACCACGCTGGCGGTGCGCGACGTGCCGCTGGCGTCCCCGCTCCAACTCTGGAAATACCAACCCGGCGCCGGTGCGTTGCTCAGATTGGCCGTCGTTCCGCGCGCGTAATTGGTCTGGTTTCCCAAAACCGCTCCGCCGCCTACCGTCGTGACCGTCAGCGTGAATACGGTTTGCCCAAAATGCGCGGTCACACTTTTGTCCCGGTCCATCACCAAACTGATGTTGCTGGATGTGCCGCTGGCGTCCCCGCTCCAACTCACGAACTCCCAGCCCGCCGCCGGTGCGGCACTCAGATTTACCGTCGTTCCGCGCAAGTAATTGGCTTGGGTGTTGCCCGAAACCGTTCCGCTCCCCACCGTCGCGACAGCCACCGCGTATCTCGGAATCAGGCCAAATTGCGCGGTCACACTCTTGTTCGTGTTCATCACCACACTCACGTTGCTGGAGGTGCCGCTGGCGTCCCCGGTCCAACTCAGGAACTCCCAACCCACCGCCGGTGCGGCGCTCAGATTGACCGTCGTTCCGCGCAAGTAATTGCTTTGGGTGTTGCCCGAAACCGCTCCGCCCCCCACCGTCGTGACCGCCAGCGTGAATCGCGGAATCAGGCCGAACTGTGCGGTCACAAGTTTCTCCCGGTCCATCACCAGACTCAGGGGGTTGGAGGTGCCGCTCGCGTCCCCGGTCCAATTCAGGAACTCCCAGCCAGCTTCCGGCAGGGCCGTCAGCGTTACCACCGTGTTGCTCACATAGAAACCACCGGGCGGCGCATTGCTGACCATTCCACCAGTCGTGGCCGTGGCAAACAAGTGGAACGCCGTCCAAAAATTTATCGCCGCCGGGGCCATCTCCACGGACGAGAAATCCGCCGGATTGATAGCAAGC
>JBAXTC010000500.1:0-6054 GCA_037130375.1 Verrucomicrobiota bacterium
CTGGGGTTTGAGACCGTCAAGTCACTAGTCATGACGGTGAAGCTCCTGAGCCAGTACGATAAGTTGAAGTCGGCATGTTTCTCGATGGAAGCACTATGGCAGCATAGCACCAACGTGGCACAAGCCGCGAAGGACCTGGTCCTGATGCATAATGGGGACCGCAACATGGCGGCGACGGCTTTTACCGCCGGTCTCATGCATGATCTGGGCAAAGTGATTCTGGCTGCGAATTTCGATGATCAATATGGCGGGGCGCACTCCCTGGCACGCAAACAGCAGCTACCACTCTGCGACATCGAGAAGGAGATTTTTGGCGCGACGCACGGCGAGATCGGCGCCTACCTGTTCGGGCTTTGGGGCATGCCCCTGGACCTGCTCGAGGTGCTGGCGTTGCATCACGAGCCCGGGCGGACCATTCACAAAGAGTTCAGCGCGCTGACCGCGGTGCATGTGGCCAATGCCTTGGAATATGAATTCCATCCTCATGCAGAGGGCATGGTGCCCCCGAGAATTGACCAGGCTTACCTCGAGGAAATCGGCGTGCTGGAACGGTTGCCGCTCTGGCACGCAGCGGTGGAAACCCACAATTTTGACAATCCGGTGTCGGAACCTCCGAAAAAGCCCGAGTCGCACGAAGCTGCGGTCGCTGTGGCGGCAGTATCTGCGCCAGCATCGCTGCCGGTCGAAAGGGCTTCTGATGAGTCCCCGGATGACGAACTGAGTTCAGAAACTCCGCCTTATATGTCAGAGTTGGAGCCGGCAGGAGCCCCGCCTGGCCGGCAATGGATGTATGCCGGCATGGGTATCGTCATTGCGGTATTCCTGGCAGTTTTTGCCTGGATGAAAGCCGGCCAGTGGATGGGCGATTCGCACGACAAGGGTGCCAGTGAACGTCCGAAATCGCAGATGACGGGTATGGCAACTGCCGCGCCAGTGGCCGATCCTGGTGCAGCGCAGGCGAAACCGGAGGAATCAAAGACTCCACGGGTTGCATCCTCTTCTACGGTGGAGACTGTTGTAAAGACTCCGGACATAAATTCAGCGGTTAGCCCATCCCCGAATCCGGCGTTGCTCGCGGCAGCACCCGAACCCGCTCCGGTCACGATGGCTGCAGCCGAGCCTGCCCAAGTGGTCGCAGCCGTTCCAGCCTTTCCTGATTTGAAATTGCAGGGCGTGATCTTCTCCACCGTGCGGCCATCCGCCATCATCAATGGGCGCATGGTGCGTCAAAATGAGCGCATGTCCGGGGCTCTGGTCCTTGAAATTAGCCGTTCCAATGTAGTGGTGGAGTACCAGAACCAACGGAAAACGCTTTCCTTAAGGCGCTAAACCACCTTCAGAGACCCGGACTGTGCGGCCGCCGCTTTAGGCACGCTTTGCCAGGCCTACTGGTACGCGATCTACACCTACATTCGCCGCTCGGGCCATGGCCCTGAGGATGCCAAAGATCTCACTCAGACGTTCTTCGCACGGGTCGTCGAAAAAGAATACCTGAAATCAGTGGTCCCTGGTAAGGGCAAGTTCCGGTCCTTCCTGCTGGTGGCCTTGAAGCGGTTCCTGGCCAACGAATGGGACCGGGCACGGCGGCTCAAACGCGGTGGCGGGCAAGTGATCATTTCCTTGGATGAGGTTGACACAGAAAGCCGCTACCTGGCCGAACCGGTCGATGACCTAACGCCGGAAAAGCTCTTTGACCGGCGGTGGGCACTGACCCTTCTGGACCAAGTGATGGCGCGCCTGGAAGCGGAGGCTGGGGCGGCGGGGAAATCGCGTCTGTTTGCGGAGTTGATCGTCTTCTTGAATGACTACTCGGATCGGGGTGCCTATGCCCAAATCGCACGGCGGCTTGGGTTGAGCGAGGGGGCGCTCCGGGTGGCCGTGCACCGCCTGCGCCAACGTTACCGCGAACTGCTGCGGGAGGAGATCGCCCATACGGTAGCGAGCCCCGAGGACATCGATGAGGAAATCCGCCAGGTCTTTGCCTGTCTCGGATAGCCTGGTGGCGCGTGCGTAACGATTCGGCCTGGACGCTTAGTTAGAATATTAGAATAAAGCCGGCGGCTCGCCGGAATGGCACTGAAGATGGAAGATGCAGATAACAACTCATGGCCTGCTCCAGGGCATCCGCTCTCACCCGAAGAAAGCCTCGTCGAGGCGGCGCTGGGCTTGCCGCCGACTGAGCGGCCCGCTTTTCTTGAAAAAGCCTGCGGGGGCGATGCGCCGCTGCGCCGCCTAGTGGAGGCATTGTTGTGCGCGCACGACCTTGCGGTGCGTAATCACGCGCGGGGTCGTGCCGAAGCACCCGCCCCCAGCACGGTTACCGCCGACCCTCCCACTGAGAAGAGCGGACACCAGATTGGCCGTTACAAGCTCTTGCAGGAGATCGGTTCCGGTGGCTGCGGGATTGTTTACATGGCCGACCAGGAGGAACCGGTCAAGCGGCGGGTGGCGCTCAAGGTGATCAAGCTCGGCATGGACACCCGGGAGGTCATCGCCCGCTTCCAGGCCGAGCGCCAGGCGCTGGCGCTCATGGACCATCCCAATATCGCCAAAGTGCTGGATGGCGGGGTAACGACCGCGGGCCGTCCCTACTTCGTGATGGAACTGGTGGGCGGCAGCAGTTCATCGGCACACCGGCTTATATGAGCCCCGAGCAGGCCAAGCTTAGCGGACTGGATATTGATACCCGCAGCGACATCTACAGCCTGGGTGTGCTCCTTTACGAATTACTGACCGGTAAAACACCCTTTGACGCCAAGCGTCTGATCCAGGGGGGCTTGGATGAAATTCGGCGCATCATTCAGGAGGAAGACCCGCCTCGGCCTTCGACTCGGCTGAGCACCCTGGATGCCGCCGAGCAGACCACAGTGGCGCGCCAACGCCAGAGCGAACCGCCCAAATTGGCCGGGCTGGTTCGTGGTGATCTGGACTGGATCGTGATGAAGGCGTTGGAAAAGGACCGCACCCGTCGTTACGAGACGGCCAATGGTGTGGCGATGGACCTCAAGCGATTCCTAGACAACGAACCAGTCCTGGCCCGTCCACCCAGCAACCTGTATCGGTTCCAGAAGCTCGTGCGCCGGAACAAGCTGGCGGTCTTGGCGACGAGTGCAGTCGCGCTGGCGCTCTTGTTGGGATTGGGGCTTTCGACGTTGTTGTTCATCCGCGAACGTAGCGCCCGCCAGGCGGCCAAGGCGGAAGCTGCCAAGAGCCAGCAGGTGGCGCAGTTTCTCAAAGAAATGGTGAGCAGCGTTGGGCCATCCAAGGCCAAGGGCCGGGACACGAAAATGATGCGAGAAGTATTGGACAAGACAGCCACGCGGGTGGGCAAAGACCTGGCAGATCAGCCGCTCGTTCAGGCGGAATTGCAGACTACCCTCGGAGAGGTTTACCTGGCGCTCGGGGAATTAAAGCAAGCCGAGGCTATGTGCCGCGCCGCCCTGGAGACGCGGCGCAAGGTGCTCGGCGAAGAACACCAGGACGTAGCCGCTTCGCTCGTCAATTTGTCAGGCGTCCTCGACTGGCAGGGAAAACCGCTCGACGCTGAGGAGGCTGCGCGTGCGGCTCTCAAAATCCAGAAACGTCTGCTGCGTCCTGACCACCCCGATATCGCCGACTCGCATAACACCTTGGCCACAGTTCTTGCCCACAAGGGCGATCTCTTTGAGGCCATCGCATCTTTGCGGCAGGCAGTTGCCATCGCTACCAAAGCCTATGGCGAAGAAAGTCCGAAAGTCGCCACGCTTCTCGACAACCTCGGTTCCGCGCTGCGCGAGCATCAGGAACTGCAAGAGGCCGAGAGGGCGCACCGCAGGAGCCTGGCGATCTTGCGAAAAGTCGCTGGCGACGATGATCTCGACACAATCAGCGCGCTGCGCAACCTCGCCTCTGTGCTCCGCTACGAGGAGAAACTGGAAGATGCCGAGGCTCTCCAGCGTGAGGCTCTCACGAACTACCACAAGCTACAGCTCCAGAACCATCCGGACGTAGCAGTTGCACTCAACGATCTGGCGGGCATCCTCCAGGCTGAAGGCAATTTGCCGGAAGCTGAGACGAACCTCTGCGAGTCCATCGAAATATCCAAGGTCGTTTTCGGCAAAGATAGTCATCACGTCGGAGAATCCCTGAGTAATCTCGGTGCGCTGCTCTATCAACTGGGGCGGATTGCGGAAGCCGAACTGAGGCTCCGCGAGGCTTTGCCAATCCTGGAAGCGCGACTGCCTGAAGAATCCCCGGATGTCTTGATTTGCCGCAACAATTTAGCGGCGATTCTCCAGCGCCGCGGCAAGGCGGCCGAGGCTGAGCCGCTGGCACGCAGCAATTTCGATGTGCGCAGGCGCAAATGGCCAGACGACTGGGACACTTTCGTTGCCAGCAAACGGCTCGACCTGGAGCGTTTCGGCGAGGCTGAGATCTACCTGCGCTCCAGCTACGAAGGCTTGAAGCGGCAGGAAGCAACCCTTTCACCCCAAGGCAAAAGGAATCTGACTAACGCTTGCCAAAGCATGGTTCAACTCTGTGACGCTTGGGACAAGGCCGAACCCAACACTGGTCACGCCCTCCTGGCCGCGGAATGGCGACAAAAATCGGAGATGGCACGTACGAACCACCAGCCAGGCATCCAGGCTACCTCCCCCAAATGACCTGAACGCGGTCAGGGCAGCCAGTTTTCCAAAGCGGGGGCCAATGGCCCAGGACCTTCTCCTTGATCGCGAGGGCTCGCTTATACAGCGCTTCCGCCGACCCAGACTCGCCTTTCCGCTGCCGGAGCGCCGCTAAATTCGCGACATCGGGATGCTCCGGGCCGAGTCGGCTGAACCGAAAGTCCGTAACGAAATGCTCGGCGTGCTTAGGTAATAAATGAAAGCTATAAACACAATAAACACAATAAACAAAAGAAAGAACAGACACATGAACAACAGAACATTGGTAATGACTTCGGCTCCATCACCGACTGAATCCAGGCGGACGGAGCGAGTGCATTTCGAGAGCCTGAGCAGCACCTTCCGGTTTGAATGGAAGCGCGCTTTGGTGATCCTTGGGTTGTGCGCCGCAGCCTGTGCTGGGTCGGCACAGGTGCTATCGCCTCACGCCTCGGTGCTGGGACACTCTTACGGAGGAATGGTGGCAATGGGCTTACTCGCTGCCCTACACCGCTCACCCGCTGTTTGATACGGCGGACGCGAGCGCCGGGCAACACGGCAAGGTCTGGTTCCTTGGCGGCAATTTCACCGGGGCGGCGGACACCCGCACCGCCGTGATCCCACGTGGGAAATTCCTGTTCTTTCCCATACTGAACACGATGATGGATGACACCGATTGCTCAGGGAGCGGGCGCACCGTCGATCCGTACACGGTCGCCCAACTACGCGCCCTGCTCACACCGTCGATGGATGGCGCACACGCTATGAGTTGCACCATCGACGGCGTTCCGGTCCCTGGACTTTCAGACGCAGCACACTCACATTTCCGGGTTCATACTCCGTCGCCGCAGGGGTTCAGCTATGCCATTCCAGGGCAGGACAGCCTTAACGTGCTCTTCGGATACCCTTGTTGGAGCGACAAAAACGGCGCACCGATTCGCGTCGAAGCCAAAAAGTATCACGCAGTGGGCGATGGGTACTACCTCATGGTGGCGCCGCTGGCTCCTGGCGCTCACACGATACACATCCAGGGCACCACGGCGACGGGTTACACCCAGGATGAGACGTATAACCTGACGGTCTTAGCCCACGACGGGGATTAGGCCCGTAGCTGATGGGTTTGGTTTGGGTGGGAGTGGCTGGAGCAGCGGCTGTAAGCCGCTGCTTCAGTTCGTCTTTTGTACCGGGGCTATCGGTCTTCAACCTGCCGGGTGCCCCGGCCAGGCACACCCAGGAAATGCGTTCGGCCAGATTAACATCCACCCAATTATGCTTCAGCGCGTAATTGAAAAGCTGGGAAATCTTTGTCAAGTAATGGATTCGTGGCCGGGATGACCCAGGGTGGTTTCAAGAAATTGTAGCCGCCGACGGCAGTCGGCGCTAACACTCCGATAATCGAGGAAAAGTGCGC
>JBAXTC010000501.1:0-6026 GCA_037130375.1 Verrucomicrobiota bacterium
ACTACCGCTTGGACATCTTGGCCAACGGCCTGCCGCTCGGCCCCGGCACGACGGGTAACTTGGCGACGCTAAACGGGCTGGCCGGCGGCAGCGCCACCGGGGCTTGCACCGCCGTTTCCTGTGTCTATACCAGCGCCGTCGCTGTCCCGACGAACCAGCAACTCGCCCTTCGCATCACCAAGCCAGGCGGTTCGGGCACTTATCTGGACTTCGACAATGTCCAGGTGACCAGGCGGCGTAGGTCTGCTCATGTCGCATAACCGGCTAAGTTGGTTCGCACCCACTAACTCCCCCAACGGCGACATGCTCATTCTGGACAATGCCAGCGAATTCACCGTGCAACTCCGCCGGAGCGCAATACCGGCCGCCTATTTTCGCATCTGGGCGCAGCCCTGAAACTCCGCTTTCGCATCCGATTTTCAATGACTTCGCGCAAACGCGGATTCCCAATCTGCAAGCACCACGGCGCATCCACGGTCAGCCGACTGAAAGTCGGCGATACGGCAGGTTGGAAAACCTGCGCTACGCCAGCGTATTTGTGCCATCTGTGCCAAGCCTTGGTTGTCGAGTCGGGGCAACCCGCGCACGTGGTCGAAGGCTCGGTCGAGATCGACGACTATGGAGGCCATGCCGCGTAGTCCATCATCAACTCCGCACCGCCTCCGTTTAGAAACCGGAGAAACACCGGCGCGGCTTCATACTCCAACCGGAGATGAGTAACCGCACCGCGGGCTTATCGAGCAGAAACGGCTTTGATGTGAGCGCACCCGTGGCAGGCTCACCCTTTCCACCACTCCAGGCCCAATATTTGCCCTCCCAGCCGGAGTAGTAGCCGCACGAATTGTCCACGACAACCCAGGTCGGGTCGGCCGTCCAGCCATCGAAGCCGCCGCTCTCGAAACCACCATTGACAGCCTGGGCGGCAGACGGATGACCGAGACCGGCACATAGCGCCGCGAGCAGGAGAGATAGGACAGCAATGACGCGATCGAAACGGCCCTCATGGTAGGGCAGCGCGTCTCGCCTGCCCTCTCTTTTGCCAACCATAAGCGCCCCGGGGCAGGCGGGACGCGCTGCCCTACTATGATGCTTCAGGTCTCTCATCGTCCGCCTCCCAGTTCTTCCACAAATACGATGCGCTCCGCAGGTATCGTCAACTCGGCGGGGAGCGTCACAACCCGCGCCTTGCGGTTCGGGGTGTGGATGCGGGCCTTGCCGCCCGGCGCGCCCTCGAATGCCGGGAACAACAGCTTGCGCTCCTCGGTGCGGCTATTGGTGAAAATGCAAACCCGGCGCCCGTTTGCACGGTTACGAAACACGTTATACGCTACTCCGTCAGGGGGGCCTGCCTCGAACTTCACCTGGCTCTGGCCCAGCGATTCGCCAAAGAAAACTAAGTTCTGCAAAGCGTCGCGGATCCGTTTGACCTCCTTGATGTAGTTCGCCAGGCCTTGGAATGGAGGCCAATCCAGGCTGCGGCTGAAATTGAGCGGGGCCACCATGACGGCATGGCATGAACATGGTCATGAGAAAGAAGGACTGCCGGCGAGTCCAGTCGTCCGCGGGCTGGACGATGCCAAAAGTCGATTGAAACCACTCGCGATAGATGCGAGATGCAGAAACCCAGTCGCCGTCGGCGAACCGGAGCACCACGGGCGAGCCGTCGAACTGCTGGCCGGGCGGCAGGATGGGCGTATGCTGGATGCACGCCGCCATGTCCGTGGCTCCAGCAGCGCCGGTTTCGACAAACCGGAAGGTCTTGTACCGCGCAACGGAATCCTGCGAGGCGAAGTAGAGTGTCTTTCCAGCCGACTTACTCTGGACGCAGACAAAACTCATGTTCATTTGCCCGGGATACCCAAACGTCGCGCCCCCGGCGGTCGGAACGACCGGACGCTCGGTGGGCGTCGAGGTAGGAACCCATAAGGTCGCGTCCGATTTATCCCCGGTGGAGCCAAAGCCTGTCAAACCGCCGACCAAGGGATACCAGGCTTCCAGGACTTTCAGTTGCGACCCATTGGTGACGTGAATGCCGAACGTGAGTCCTCCAGGGATCGCACTGATGCTCATGCGCACCGAAACGCTGTGCCCTGCTCCGGCGACGTCCTTGAGCGGGCCGTTCCAGGCCAACGTGATAGCGGAGGCACGGCCTGACCTCAAGCCTCTATGCAAGGATGCAAATCTCGGCTAGTTTGCCGGCGTGATTTACGACGCGTCATTGGATGAATTGCTGCAGAAGGTCTGGGGCGGGCATCGCATCAACCCGTCCGAGGCGTTACGGCTTTATCGTCTGCCGCTGGGCGAACTGGGCGCGCTGGCGGATCGGCGGCGGCAACTCGCCCGGGCTGACGCCTACGGCGGGCGCGGCAACGAGATCGTCACCTACATTGTTGACCGGAACATCAACTACACGAACGTCTGCAACGTCTATTGCAAGTTCTGCGCGTTCTATCGCACGGAAAAAGATGACGACGCGTATGTCATCACGTTTGACGAACTCGACCGGAAGATCGAGGAGACCATCGCGCTGGGAGGCACCCAGATTTTGCTGCAAGGCGGGCATCACCCGAAGTTGTCCATGCAGTGGTACTTGGATTTGCTGGCGCATATTAAGGGCAAATTCCCGCAGGTGAACATCCACGGCTTCAGCCCCAGCGAATTCGTCCATTTCCGGGAGGTGTTCAAGTTGCCGATGGAAGAGATCATTTCGCAGTTCAAGCGAGCGGGGCTGGGATCGATTCCGGGCGGGGGTGGAGAGATTCTGGTGGACCGCGTGCGCCAACGCATTTCGCCGCTCAAAGCGATGACCGATGACTGGCTCGCAGTGATGGACGTGGCGCACGGGTTGGGATTGAGATCATCGGCGACGATGATGTTCGGCCACGTCGAGACGGTCGAGGACCGGATCGAGCATCTTGAACGGGTGCGGGCGCAGCAGGACAAGTCCAAAGGGTTCACCGCATTCATCGGCTGGACCTTCCAGGCCGAGCACACGAAACTGCGGGTGCCGACAGCGGGAGCGCATGAGTATTTGCGCACGCAGGCCCTGGCGCGCATCTACCTCGACAATTTTCCGAGCATTCAGAGCTCCTGGGTAACGCAGGGCCAGGAAATTGGGCAGGTGGCCTTGAAGTTTGGCGCGAGCGACCTCGGCAGCATCATGATCGAAGAAAACGTTGTTTCGCAGGCCGGGACGACCTTCCGCATGACCGTGGGCGACATGCAGCGGCTCATCAAGGACCTCGGCTATGAGCCGCATCAGCGCGACAACTGGTATCGGCTGCTGAATTAAGGATTCTGGATCACCGGCTGGCGCCGAACACGTTGTCGAGGATCACTTCCTTGGTCTTCCAGAGCAGTGCCATCGTCATGGCCAGTGGCAGCAGCACCAGCAGGATCAGAAACCAGAAGCTACCCCGGTCGAGCACGGCTGCGATTATGTTCATCCAGAACGGCAGCGCGTGAAACTGGCTCAACCCCAGGTAGATCAATGAGATAAGCAACGTTGCGAACAGGAGGTTGAGGTTCAGGGCGGTGAATTGTCGGGTTTCCAGCCGCAGCGCCTCATCCGGCAGCATGGCGCCCAGGCGGCGCAACACCAGGTTCAGGCTGCCGAGGAACAGCAAGCCCGAAAAGGTCAGCAGCAAGACCATAGCCAGGAAAAAGGTGTTCGATGGGATTTTGTTCCACCAGTAGAGAAAGGGGCTAAGGCCGAAGTTGATGAGGCTGAAAACTCTGGCCCGGTCCAGTGCGAGGCGCCACACACGCTCCTGCTTTTGGAAATCGCCTAATTGCCAGAGGCCGAAGACGAGCAAGCCCGTGGTCAGCAGGGGCGGCACGATCCCGAACGATTTCAGCGCGTCGGCTTTGGCGGTGTGGAAGCACACGATGAGCGAGATGGGCAACCCCCAGAACAAGGCCGAGAGCCCGCGCACGAGCCGGCCGAGCGAGCGCAAAAGTTCCGCGTTGGGAGCAGGGTCAGACATGCCGGTAGCCCCGCCTCAAAAACTGAGGTAGGTGTATTCTTTCAGTCCGCGCTCGTAATCGTCGAGGTGCCGCATGGCTTCGGAGGGTTTCATGCGGTCGGTTTTGATGGCCTCGTCAATTTGGGCCTTCATCTGCCGTTTCAATTCATTCTCATCGTATTGAACGGAGGCCAGGCACTGGACGATGGTGCTGCCCTCGATAATCTCTTCGACGTAATAACCCGCGGGCTCATCCGGATCGAGGAAGACATGGACTTCGTTGACGCGCCCGAAAAGGTTGTGAAGGTCTCCCATGATGTCCTGATAGGCTCCCATCAGGAAGAAGCCGAGATAGTAAGGCTCGATCTGCCCGTTGCCGTTGGTGTTGAGCGGGTGCAGCGGCAAGGTGTCGCGCACGTCACGCAGGTCGATGAATTTGTTGACCTGCCCGTCGGAATCGCACGTGATATCGACCAGCGTCGCTTCGCGCGTAGGGCGCTCGTTGAGGCGGCTGACCGGCATAATGGGGAACAACTGGCCGAGCGCCCAATGATCGAGCAGCGATTGGAACACGGAGAAGTTGCAGAGGTACTGGTCGCCCAGGCTGTCTTCGAGCTTGCGGATCTCTTCGGGCACGTAAGCCTGGTCTTTGAAGCTCTCGACGACCGCCCGGCCGATTTCCCAATAGAGGTTCTCGATCTTGGCCTTTTCCGGCAAATCCATCATGCCGAGCGTGAACATGTGCTGGGCGTCTTCCTTCCGCTCCAACGCGTCGTGATAGGCCTCGAGCTTGTTGAGTTTCGGCAGGTTCTTCCGGATATCCAGCAACTCCTTCACCAGCGGAGATTCGCTCTCGCCGTATTGAAAGAACTCCGCCGGGCGGATTTTCTCAATCGCGCCGAACACCTCGACAATCAACACGCTGTGGTGGGCGACGATGGCCCGGCCGCTTTCGCTGATGATGTCCGGATGCGGAACCTTCTCCGCGTTGCAGACATCAGCGATGTAATAGACGATGTCGTTGGTGTATTCCTGCAGCGAGTAGTTGGTGGAGCTGTCAAAGGCGGACCGGCTGCCGTCGTAATCCACGCCCAAACCGCCGCCGACATCGAGGAATTCGATTTGGAACCCCATCTTGGTGAGCTTCGCGTAGAAGCGTGCCGCTTCCTGGACCGCTTTCTTTACGATGAGAATGTCCGGCACCTGCGAGCCAATGTGAAAATGGAGGAGCTTGAAGCGATGGGCGAGGTTTTCGGCCTTGAGCAGTTCTACGGCGGCAAGTAACTCGGCGGTGCTGAGGCCAAACTTGGCGTTTTCGCCACCGCTTTCGGCCCATTTGCCCGCACCCCGACTCAACAGCCGCGCCCGGAAACCGATGAGCGGCTCCACGCCAAATTGTTTGGAGATGGCAATGATTTGGCGCAGTTCCTCGAGCTTCTCGACGACCATGATGACCTTCTTGTTCAGCTTGGTGCCGAGCAGCGCCATGCGAATGAAATTGGCATCCTTGTAGCCGTTGCAGACAATCAGGCTGCCGATCTGGCTTTGCATCGCCAAACCCGCAAACAACTCCGGTTTGCTGCCCACCTCGAGCCCGAAATCAAACGGCTTGCCGGCGTCCAGGATTTCTTCAACCACCTCCCGCAGTTGGTTCACTTTGATCGGAAAGACGCCGCGATACTTGCCTTGATAATTGAACTCGGCAATTGAGTTGCGGAAGGCCAGGTTAATCGACTCGACGCGGTGCCGCAGAATGTCCTGAAACCGAATCAGCAAAGGGAACTTCAGCCCGCGGGCTTTGGCCTCTTCGATGACATCGGTCAGATCTACCGACGCCCCGGCATCGCGCAGCGGCTTGGCCACAACGTGCCCCGCTTCGTTGATGTCAAAGTATTCCGCGCCCCAACGCTGAATGTTGTACAAGTTGCGAGCCCCTTGGATATCCCAGGGCTCATGGCCATCGGTCGAATTGCTCATTTCCAGTACTTCAGAACGATGCGCACTATAAAACTCTGCGGGGAGAATTCAATAGGCGTGTTGAAAAATCTTTCTGGCGACGTG
>JBAXTC010000502.1:0-5998 GCA_037130375.1 Verrucomicrobiota bacterium
ACCAATTCTGTCTTGCGCCCCTGTCCTCGCTCCGAAAAATCTAAGATGCGCACCCACAAACCTGCGGCCCTCGAAAGTGCTTGAGACGAGAGCGCAAAGCGGTACTAATCTGGCAACGACTTGCTTATCTTTGATTTATGAAAGTGTTCCGCTGGTTCTGTCTTTTTGCCTTTTGTGCCGCGGCCTGCTCAGCCCGCGCCGGTTTCACGGTTACAGTCTCCCAGGGTGAGGAATCAGACTTGGCTGCGTCGTACGATCCGTCCGACCTGATCGAGAGCTTGATTCCCGTGGAACTGCCGGGCGACCTGGGTTGGTACCCTGCGAACACGGACCCAAACGACCAACTGCCGGCGTTCACAGACGGGGTCGGTCTGCGCGCCACAGGTCTCACGGGCCTGCTGGCGGATTTCCCAGGAGCGGGAAACCCGGCGAAAAGAATCCAGTACACGCTGGCCGCTCCGAACGACATCTCGGAAGTTCGCGTATTTACCGGGAACGACGGGCGCGATGGACGGGTATTCCACACCTACACAGTTGAATTCTCCAACGACGGCGGGCAGACCTTCATGGCGCCGATTTATGTGCAATCGCACCCTTCCGGCACGATCAACAATTCATTCCAGAATAACTGGCGGGTGGTGCTTTCCCAGTTGCAGAACTCAGATGGTTTTCTCGCCCGTGGGGTAACGGCCCTGCGGTTTGATTTTTACGCCGTGGCCAATATACCGGGCGAAGCCCGCGACCCGTTCGACGGATTCAACGCGTTTACCGGAATAGACGATGGATTCGATGCCCCCTATGTCTCACCGCTGGTTTGGGAAATCGACGTGCTGGGTCAACTCAACCCTGGAACGTTGACAGCGACCCGGGCCGGCACAAATATGGTTTTGTCGTGGGTGACGGGAATGACCGGCGCGATACTCCAAGCGACTGCCAAAGTGAATCCCATGAATTGGCAGGATTTGAGTCCGCAACCTGGGATATCGGTGACTGGCAAAACGAATAGTGCGGTCGTGGCCATCGGCGCCGCGAGCCAGTTCTTCCGGGTGCGGTACTGAGAACTCTGGACGAACTCTTCCGCTGCACCAGCCTGAATTTGCTTTTCAAAGGGTTTCTGTCCACTACAGTGAGCCTCATGCTGCAACGGTTGATTCGTCTGGGTTTATCCGGCGTCGTTTGCCTGCTTTCACTTTCCGCGCCAACTGCGCAGAAGGAGCAGGTTCGGCTGGTTGGGGTCGCCAAAGTCGATATTACCCCGGATTACCCGGTCCGCCTAAGCGGCTACGCCGCTCGCAAGATAGAGTCTGAAGGAGTCGCCCAGCGCCTCTGGGCCAAGGCGCTGGCCATCGGCAGCGACAAAGACCACCCTGCGATTCTCATCACGGTGGATAACTGCGGGGTGCCGGCCAATGTCCGTGAGGCAGTCGTCCAACGCCTGCAGAGGAGGAAACATGTGGACCCTGACCGCGTCGCGATATGTTCGACGCATACGCATTCTGCGCCGTGGCTGAAGGGTTATCTGCCGAACCTCTTTAGCGGGCCAATACCGCCCGAGGAGCAGGCGCGGGTGGAGCGTTATACCCGCGAGGTGATCGACGCCCTGGAAACCGTCGCGCTCAAAGCGCTGGCGGATCGCCGGCCAGCGAAATTGAGCCGTGGACTGGGCCATGCGGAGTTTGCCGCCAATCGCCGCACCAAAGGCGGTCCCGCAGATCATGACCTGCCGGCGTTGTTCGTGACCGACACAAGCGGGAACCTGCGCGCGGTCTTCGCCAGCTATGCCTGCCATTGCACGACAGTAACCGGCGAATTCAATCAAATCTGCGGAGACTGGGCTGGCTATGCTCAGGAGTATGTCGAGCGCGATCATCCCGGCGCAGTTATGCTGATGGCCCTGGGCTGCGCCGGCGATGCGAATCCGAATCCGCGCCCTGGCTTCAGTTTGGCCAGGCAACACGGCCAGGAAATCTGCACGGCGGTGGGCCGGGTGTTGACAAATGCGCTTTGGCCGGTGGATGGCAAACTGACCTGCCGCACCCGCCAGATCGAGCTTCCGCTCGATCCGTTGCCATTGCGCACCGAATGGGAGGCGCGCGCCAAAGAGACAAACCATATCGGCAGTCATGCCCGAATGAACCTCGCCCGGCTGGACCGGGGTGAGACCTTGCCGACGAATGTGCCATACCTGGTCCAAAGTTGGATGTTTGGCGACGCCTTCGTAATGGTGTTCCTGCCAGGAGAGGTGGTCGTGGACTATTCGTTGCGCCTAAAGAGAGAGTTCGACGCCTCGCGGTTCTGGGTCAACGCCTACGCTAATGACGTGCCGTGTTACATCGCCTCCGAGCGCATCCTCGAAGAAGGCGGTTATGAGGGCGGCGACGCGATGATCTACTACGACAAGCCGGCCCGGCTGGCGCCCGGGGTCGAGAATCTGATCCTCGGCACGGTTCATCAGTTGGTGCCAAAAGCGTTTGCCGTAATCCGTAATCCGAAACCCGAAGCCGCAAAGCCTTCCAAATGACCCAAACCTCAAGCAGCACAGGCGTATGAAGAAACAGCCCTTAATAGATCGTGTGGCAGTGTGCAGTTGGTCGTTGCAGCCGGCGAGCCCGCAAGACCTCATTCAAAAACTCCTCGCTACGGGTATTCGCCGCGTCCAGCTCGCGCTGGATCCATTGCGGGAATCGCCCGAGGTGTGGGGCGGAACCCTGGCGCAATTCCGTAAGCACGACATTACGATTGTCTCGGGCATGTTTGGTTGCAAGGGCGAGGATTACAGCACGTTGGAGTCGATCCACCTCACGGGTGGCATCGCCCCGGACCCTACATGGGAACAAAACTGGGAACGCATCCGGGCGACGGCAGCCCTGGCCCTCGAACTCAAACTGAAACTGGTTACCTTCCACGCCGGCTTCCTGCCGAACGACCCAAAGGATCCGAACTTTGCCAAAATGTTGAAGCGTCTGGCGGAGGCAGCCGATGCGTTCGGAACGGCAAACATCGCTCTGGGCTTGGAGACAGGGCAGGAAACCGCGCCGGTCCTGGTGAAACTGCTGGAGATGCTCAAACGTCCCAATGTAGGGGTGAACTTTGACCCCGCGAACATGATTCTTTACGATAAAGGCGATCCCATTGCAGCTCTGCGTCTCCTCGGACCTTGGATTCGCCAGATCCACATCAAAGACGCCCGGCGCACAAAAAAGCCGGGAACCTGGGGCCAGGAAGTCGCCGTGGGCGCCGGCGATGTGGATTGGCGGCGGTTCTTTGCGACCCTCAGAGAGTTGAAATTTGCAGGTGATTTTGTCATCGAACGAGAAGCCGGCGACCAGCGGGTGGCGGATATCCGGACGGCGAACGAAGTGGTGAGGCGAGCAGAGGGGAAAGAAGATAAATGAGTTGCATGGGTTAAATGCGGCAAATGAGGTAAATGCAAGATTAGAAGCCAGAGGTTACATGAGCCAAATGAGTTGATTAGATTATGGAAAATACAAAGTCTCAGAGTTCGAGTCGGAAAGTAAACGTCGCGGTCGTGGGTTTGGGATTCATGGGCGTGACGCATATCAAGGCCTATCAGCAGCTCCCCGCGGCGCGGTTGGCCGCGGTGTGCGACTCGGTGCGCTTGCCGGTCAACGGGGTGCTGGCCGGCGTCATTGGCAATGTCTCCGGTTCGGGGGACATCAACCTGGGCCTCGACGTGAAAGTCTATCGCACGCTGAGCGAGGTGCTGGCCGACCCTGGCATCGACTTGGTGGACATCTGTGTGCCAACGCCCTTGCATCCCGAACAGTCCATCGCGGCACTCAAAGCCGGCAAGCATGTGCTCTGTGAAAAACCGCTCGCCCTGACATCGTCCCAGGCGCGCGACATGGTGCTCGCAGCCCAATCGGCCCCGGGTTATTTCATGCCGGCCATGTGCATGAGATTTTGGCCGGGCTGGTCGTGGCTGAAGCAGGTAGTGGCGGAGAAAACTTATGGCAAAATCCAAGCCGCAAGGTTTCGTCGCATGTCCGAAATGCCGGCCTGGAGCAAAGGCACCTACACGCAAGGGAATACCACCGGCGGCGCCTTGTTTGATTTGCATATTCACGATACGGACTTCGTGCAATTCCTCTTCGGCAGACCCGCCAGCGTGTTCTCTACCGGGGTGACGCGCGGCGGAAACTCGATCGATCACGTAGTCACGCAATATATTTATCCCGACGGTCCCGCGGTTTATGCCGAAGGGAGTTGGCTGCTGGCCAAGGGCTTCAACATGTCCTACACGGTGCTTTGCGAGAGGGCGACCCTGGAATTCGACTCGTCGCGCGGCCCGGACGCGCTGCAAGTCACGGAGGAAGGCCAAACGCCGCGCGTGGTCAAATTTGACGCCGCGGACGGTTATGGCGCTGAGATCGGTTACATGGTGGCTGCAATTCAAAGCGGAAACGCCCCGACAGTGGTGACCGCGCAGGATGGCTTGAGCGCAGTCGAGATATGCGAGGCGGAGGAACGCTCAGTGAAAACCGGACAGGTGGTCAGCGTTTAGCCCGTGCGTCAGATGTGCAGACTCATGCGGCAGCGTCTTCTCCCGCGTTGCGGCCGCCGTGCCGGGGCGAAAAGAAGGCAGAAGTCGCATTTGACTAATCGGCTGGGATTATTCAATATGACAGGCGGTTGAAATTAGGTTCCAAATCACACGAACACAAATATGGCTCTCAAGACCTCTGACAAGCCGGCTGAGAAATCAGTGGCTATCGATCCGAAAGCTGGCGAAGCGGCCAAGGCTTCCGCAACCCGGCAGCGGGATCTCGAAGCGGCGATTTCTTCGATCACCAAAGCCTACGGCGACGGCAGCATCATGCGCCTGGGCGCAGCGCGCGCCCTCAGACAAATCGAAGTCATCCCCACGGGTGCCCTGGCGATGGACCTGGCGCTGGGCGTCGGCGGAATCCCACGCGGGCGCGTGGTCGAGATTTTTGGCCCGGAATCCTCCGGCAAGACCACTCTGATGCTCCATGTCATTGCCAATGCCCAGAAGGGTGGTGGACTAGCCGCCTTCATCGACGCAGAACACGCCCTGGACCCGGGCTATGCCAAGCGGTTGGGAGTTAACCTGGATGATCTGCTGGTATCGCAGCCCGACAGCGGCGAGGAAGCGTTGTCAATCTGCGAAATGCTCGCGCGCTCCAATGCGCTGGACGTGATTGTCATCGACTCGGTGGCGGCACTCGTTCCCAAGGCCGAATTGGAGGGTGAGATGGGCATGGCGACGATGGGCATGCAGGCGCGGCTGATGAGCCAGGCGCTCCGCAAACTGACCGCAATCCTTGCCAAGGCAAAGACCACCTGCGTCTTTACCAACCAGATGCGCGAAAAGGTTGGCGTCATGTTTGGCAACCCCGAGACCACCTCGGGCGGCAAGGCATTGAAGTTCTATGCCAGCGTCCGTATCGACATCCGCCGCAAGGACACGCTCAAGGACGCCGCCGGCAATGCGATTGGCAACCACGTGAAGGTGAAGATCGTGAAGAATAAGGTCGCGCCGCCCTTCGCCGAGGCCGAGTTCGACATCATCTACAACCATGGCATCAACAAAGAAGGCAGCATCCTCGATGTCGGTATCGAATGCGGCGCGGTCGAAAAGAAAGGGGCCTGGCTGCAATTTGAAGGCGAACTGATCGGCCAAGGCAAGGATGCCGCCCAAAAAGCGCTGGCGGAAAAGCCCGAGTTAGGAAACAGAATCGTCAGCGCGATCATGGCTAAACGGAATGCCGTGGCCCCAACCTGATCTTTCCGGCGTAGGCACCCGATTCTCGACCGCGCTCCCGCAGATTCACCCCCCGTAGCCGCCGACGGCAGTCGGCGCTAACCTGATTTTTCCGGCGTAGGCACCCGATTCTCGACCGCGCTCCCGTGGATTCACCCCCCCGTAGCCGCCGACGGCAGTCGGCGCTAACATGATCGTTCCGGCGTAGGCACCCGATTCTCGACCGCGCTCCCGTGGATTCACCCCCCCGTA
>JBAXTC010000503.1:0-5983 GCA_037130375.1 Verrucomicrobiota bacterium
TGTTAGCGCCGACTGCCGTCGGCGGCTACGATTTCTTGAAACCACCCTGCTCGTGAAGCTGCCATGCAATTCCACCGTTGCGTGGCGGGTTTTCATGGGCTGGGGGTTTGCTTCATTTTCCTGCTGGCTTACGGCTTCGGCGCGCCGCTGCTCTACAGCGGCACATTCATCCCGCCGTCGCTCCCCACCATCCTCGCCTTCAGCACGATGGGTTTGGCGCTCCTGATTTTGGCCCGCCGATCGGGCGGGCTGTTCCGCCGATTGCCCGGAGGCGATTTCCAACCGGCCTTTATCTTCGTCTTGATTTTCTTTCTCCTGGCGATGGGTATCGTCGTGACGGGCTACGCTTACTACCGGAACTTCGAGCGGCATTTCCGCGTCGAAGCCGAGCAGCAGCTTGCCGCCATCGCGGAACTGAAAGTCGGCGAGCTGGCGCAGTATCGCAAGGAGCGGTTGGGCGATGCCTTCATCCTCCACAACAATCCCGCTTTCACCCAACTGGCGCGCCGCTTCCTCGAGTCGCCGGCGGACGCGGACGCGCAACGGCAATTGCAGGCGTGGCTCGGCAAATACCAGATCCACTATCAATATAACCAGGTCTTCCTGCTGGATGCTCAAGGCGGGGTGCGAATGTCAGTGCCCGAATCGCCAGTGCCGATGTCGGCCTTGATTTCGTCGCGAACAGCCGAAGTCCTGCGGTCGGGCCAGCCGGTCTTTCAGGATTTTTACCGGCACGAATCGAGCCATCGCATTTATCTATCCCTCATGGTCCCGATCCACGACGAAGCGGACGGCAACCGGCCGCTGGGCGTGGTCGTCTTGCGGATTGATCCCACCAGCTATCTCTATCCGTTCATCCGCCGCTGGCCCATGCCCAGCGAGACGGCGGAGACGCTGCTCGTCCGCCGGGAAGGAAACGAGGTCGTCTTTCTGAACGAACTCCGGTTTCAAACGAACACCGTGCTGAATGTGCTTATTTCGCTCGCCAACACCAACGTGCCTGCGGTGAAGGCCGTGCTGGGGCAGGAAGGCATCGTGGCCGGCAGCGACTACCGGGGCGTGCCGGTGTTGGCCGCGGTGCGGGCTGTCCCGGATTCGCCGTGGTTCCTGGTGGCCCGCCGGGATGTTGCGGAAGTGTATGCGCCGTTACGCGCGCAACTCTGGAAGGTGATCGCCCTGGTCGGCGTTCTGCTCTTCAGCGCGGGGGCCGGTGTGAGTGCGCTCTGGCGGCAGCAGCTCGTCCGGTTCTACCGGGATCGGGCGGAGTCGGCGGAGGCGCTGCGGGAGAGCGAAGTAAGATTCCGCCAGTTGGCGGATAACATCACCGATGTGTTTTGGATTACTTCGCCCGATTTCGCCATCATGCACTACGTCAGTCCGGGCTTTGAACGAATTTGGGGTCGTTCCGTGGCCAGCTTGTATGCCCAGCCGCACTTGTGGTCCGAAGCCATTCACCCAGAGGAACGGGAGCAGGTCTTTGCCCGCCTCACTGGGCTCTCAGGAAACAACCCGGAGGTGAGTGTCGAGTATCGCATCGCTCGTCCGGATGGCTCCATCCGCTGGATTTATGACCGGGCTTTTCAAGTCCGGGATGCGGCGGGCAAAGTGATTCGCCTCACGGGCATTGCCAGCGACATCACCGAGCGCAAGCGGGCGGAGGTGGAGATTCGCGAGTTGAATCGCAGCCTGGAGCAGCGCGTGCAAGAGCGCACCAGCGAACTGATTGCCGCCAATAAGGAGTTGGACGCCTTTGCCTACGCGGTCTCGCACGATTTGCGGCAGCCGCTGCGCGCCATGAACGGTTTCAGCCAGATCCTGCTGGAGGACCACGGCGCGTCGCTACCGGGCGAAGCCCGCAAGGATCTGGACGAAATCATTTTGGCCAGCCGGCAGATGGGCGAGTTGATTGATGGCCTGCTGCGGCTCTCGCGCAGCACGCTGGGTGAAGTGCGGCGCGACGCGGTGGACATCTCGACTCTGGCCGCCCGCATCCTGGCCGAACTCGCAGCGGGCGAGCCCAATCGCCGCGTGACCTGGACCGTGGAGCCGGGCATGGCTGTCCGTGGCGACGAGCGCATGATTGAAGTGGTCCTGGCCAACCTGCTGGGCAACGCCTGGAAATATACGGCCAGGCAACCGGTGGCGAAGATTGAGGTTGGAGTAATGGACCAGTGCTGTGATGGAGTCGCGGCTCCCGCCCAAAACGCCAATACTCCAATACTCCACCACTCCAACACCCCGGTCTTCTTCGTTTGCGACAACGGCGCTGGTTTCGACATGAAGCATGCGGCCAGGCTCTTTCAGCCCTTCCAGCGCCTGCATCGGGAGGATGAGTTCCCTGGCATCGGCATCGGTCTGGCCACCGTGCAGCGTGTCGTGCATCGCCACGGCGGCACAATCCGGGCCGCCGCCGCGCCTGGCAAGGGGGCCACATTTTACTTTAGTCTGTCGTCTCCAGACGGTAAGAACAAGGAAGAGCTATGAAAACAAAATCAATCCTTCTGGCCGAGGACACGCGGCAGGATGAAATGCTGATATGAGCACGCACCTCAATCTTCTGATCATCGAGGACAAGCAAGCCGATTTCCGACTCATCGTGCGCCACTTGGAGAAGCACGGCCTGGCGGCCCGCTGCCATTGCGTGGCGAGTATCGAGGAGTTGGAAGCGGCGGTCGAGCAGGGCGGCTGGGACGCCGTGCTGTCCGACTACAGCGTGCCGAATCTGGATTTCCAAGACACCCTGCGCGTCCTTCAAGGGCGGCATCCTGACGTGCCGATAATCCTCGTTTCAGGCAGCGTCGGCGAGGAAAGGGCGGTCGAACTGCTCAAGCTGGGGGTTGGGGATTTCGTGCTCAAGGACAGTTTGGTCCGCCTGGTGCCCGCCATCGAGCGCAGCCTGCGGGATGCGGCCGAGCGGCGCGAACGGTATGGGATCGATGCGGCGTTGCGCGAGAGCGAGAAACGGCACCGAACCATCCTCCAGACGGCCATGGACGGGTTCTGGATGACTGACATGCAGGGCCGTCTGCTGGAGGTCAATGAAGCCTATTGCCGGATGAGTGGCTACAGCGCGCAGGAACTGCTGGCCCGGCGCATTCCCGATCTGGAGGCCGACGAAACGGACGACCAGACCGCTGCCCACATCCAGAAGACCATGGCGCAGGGCGAGGACCGTTTCGAGTCCCGGCACCGCCGCAAGGACGGGAGCATCTTTGACGTGGAAATAAGCGTCCAGTACCAGGCTGCCAAAGACGGGCGGATGGTGGCTTTTCTGCAAGACATCACGGAGCGCAAACGGGCCGAAGTGGCGCTGCGCCAGCAGGCCGATGAACTAGTTGCTCGCAACGACCGGCTGAACCGCTTCAACCAGGCCGCCGTCGGTCGCGAGTTGCGCATGATTGAACTCAAGCGCGAAGTGAACGAACTGTGTGGGAAGCTGGGCGAGCCGCCCCGCCACCGGATCGCGGAGCTCGAGACGGCCCCGCCAGCAGCCCAGAAGGCTCAAGCATGAATCCGCCATCGCCCCCACCTTTTGCCTTCGAGGAAGCCTATCGGCGTTATCTGGACGGCCTGCTGACCAACAATCGCCAGCAATGCCGGGTCTGTTTCGAGCAATGGCTGGAGGCCACGGCCGAGCTGCGCACGCTCTATGAGGAGCTGGTGCGGCGCTCGCTTTACGAAGTGGGCGATCTTTGGGAACGGGGACGAATCTCCGTGGCCACGGAGCATCTGGCCACCGCGATCAGCGAGAGCCTGTTGAACCTGACCTATCCCCGGCTCTTCGCGCGGCCGCGCCTGGGCAAGTCGGCGGTCGTCACCTGCGTGGCCAACGAGTATCACCAGATCGGTGGCAAAATGGTGGCCGATCTCTTCGAGCTGAACGGCTGGCGTGGTTACTTCCTGGGGGCGAACACGCCCGTGCGCGACGTGCAGTCGCTCATTGCGGAGAAGCAGCCGGACGTGGTGGCGCTCTCAGTGGCCTCGGCCTTTAGTCTGGATACGCTCATCAGCGCCGTCGGTGAGATTCGGTCGGCGTTCCCAAAGGTGCCGATTCTCGTCGGCGGGCAGGCGTTCCGCTGGGGCGGATGCGAGCGGGTCGCACGCCTGCCCGGGGTCCGTTGCCTGTTGTCTTTGAGCGAACTCGAGGGGTGGATAAAGGATGGCGACAACCATGTTTGACGACCCCGCCATCGCCGCAGCCATGCAAGCCCATGTGTGGGAGACCGCCCCCGTCCTGGCGCTCTACCTGGACGCCAGCTATTGCGTGGCGGGCGCCAACGCTCAGGCGCGCCAGGTGCTGCGCGGCGAGGCCTTGGGTCGCCCGTTAACGGAACAGCTCGTGGACTTCAACCGCTCACTCGATCTGCCTGCGCTCATCCGGCAGGGCGGCGCGGTTCATCAGCTCACACTGAGCACCGCCTCGGGGATGCCCGAGACCCTGGGCTTCCGCTTCTTCCCCTTGCCGGCCGGGGTGCTCGCGCTTGGGAGTCTCGATTTTCAGGAGCAGCAGAAGCTGCGCGACGAGGTGCTGGGGCTGAATGGTGAGTTGAACAACCTGACGCGGCAGCTTCATCAAGCCAACGCGGAACTGCGCGAGTTGAACCAGCTCAAGAACCAGTTCCTCGGCATGGCCGCGCACGACCTGCGCAAACCTATTGGGGTGATCATGACCTACAGCGAGTTCGTCCTCGACGAAGCCGGGGGCCAACTCTCGGAGGAGCATCGGGAGTTCCTGCGCATCTGTCTGGCCGCCGCCACCGGCATGAAGCGGCTGATTGATGGCTTTCTGGATTTATCCGTCATCGAGTCGGGGAAGTTGCGGCTGGACCTCGCGTCCGCCAGTGTGCCGGAGATTGTGGCTGGCGTCGAACCCATTGCCCGGCTGATGGCGGGGAAGAAGAGAATCTCCCTGCTCGTGGACATGGCCGACAACGGGCGGCGGTTGCGAGTGGATGCGTCCAAGCTTGAGCAAGTGCTCTTGAATCTCATTGGCAATGCCGTGGAACACTCCGTTCCCGGCCAGCGCGTCTGGCTGTCGTCGCGCTGGGATGACCAGAACCTCGTCCTGGCGGTGCGCGATGAAGGCCCCGGCATCGCGCCCGAGGACCAGGCCCGGCTGTTCACGTGCTTCGCGCGGGCCGGCACGCAGAAGACCGCCGGCGAACGGAGCGTGGGACTCGGACTCGCCATCGCGCGGTTGGTCGTCGAGGCTCACGGCGGACGCATCTGGCTGGAGAGCATTCCCGGTCAGGGCGCGACGTTTCTCCTGGCCTTGCCAGCCCAGAACCAACGAACTTCACAATCAGCACAACGATGAAAACAGGCATCTACGGACAGCGATTAACTCTGATGGAAGAGCTCAAGGCGGCGACCTTCCTGTCTCATGCCCGCCTGCAAACCGCGCCTTTCTTCCAGGCGCTGGCTGCCTGCCAATTGCCGCTGGAATCTTATGTGGGGCAACTTCGGGCTTTGGCGGCCATTCATGGCGTGCTCGAGCAGGCAATGGAAAGCTGCCCGGACGAGCGGGTGGCCTCCGTCTGGAACCGCGCCATGCGCAAAGTTCCCCAGCTTCAGCAAGATCTGCGGTATTTCGAGCCGCGACTTGTGGCGGACATCAAAGAAGCGGTGGACGCGACGCTGAAGACGGTCGAGCAGATGCGCCTCCGGTCGGTCGAGCAGCCGCTCACGCTGCTGGGCTGCGTTTATGTCCTGGAGGGTTCCACGCTTGGCGCCCTGATATTGCGTCCGCTCTTTGCCCGGGCTTTCCTGCTCACCGGCACGGACGGTTTGGCCTACCTGCACAACTATGGGCCGGAAGTTCATGCCCGGTGGGCACAGTATCAGCAACGCATGAACGGGCTCCAGCTTAGCGCGGAGGAGTGCGCGCAAATGGCTCAGGCGGCCAGCGATTTATTTGCGCAACTCGATGCGATCTTTCGGGCTTTGTTTCCGTTCCAGCCGGAGTCCAAAACCTTTCTGGTCA
>JBAXTC010000504.1:0-5970 GCA_037130375.1 Verrucomicrobiota bacterium
GTCGGATACGTGCATCAGGGCAACGATATGGGCAACGAGTGGAACCACAGCGACGACGCGACGGACTTCCCCGGCGACGAATTCCTCCTGGGATACTGGTTAGGTCGTTACATCGGCGCGATCAGCGGCCCATGAACCTCTGGCCCCTCGAGGAACCCGAGATTCTGGTCACTCAGGTTTACGAACTCGACACGCTCCTCACCAAGGACGGTGGAGGTCGGGACGGCGTTTTCGGGCTTCCTGAGCGGGCGCTGGCAGACTTAGGCTGGGTGAACTTTCGTTAGCTGCCGGTGCGCGAATGGACGCGGTGTTTATTGCGGTCATCGCCTCGTCGATTACTCCGAGCAACTCCTGCCGGCCCTGCCGAGTCACGGCTGAACATGTGAACACTGCCGGCGGCTTTTCGAACCATGCCGAAATGCGAGCGGCAAAGGCCGTGATGTTCGCTTGAACCGTGGGGGGCGTTGCTTTGTCGGTCTTGGTGAAGACGAAGACGAAGGGCACGGCGTGGCGCACGAGCCATTCCACAAACTTGAGATCGATCGCTTGCGGCGCCAGACCGGAATCGATTAGCGCAAAGACCAGGCAGAGGTTTGGCCGATTCTCCAGGTAGTCGCTTACGGTTGCGCTGAACTGGGCTCGGTCATGCTTCGGACCGTGGGCGAAGCCGTAGCCGGGCAGATCCACCAGCCGCCAGCATTTGTTCACGGTGAAGATGTTAATGAGCTTGGTAAACCCCGGCCTGGGTGAGACGCGGGCCAATCCCTGCTCGCCGGCGAGCAGGTTCAAAAGGGCGGACTTGCCAACATTGGAACGGCCGATGAAAGCGAACTCCGGCAACGACTCGTCCGGACACGAATTCAAATCAGGGGCGCTGCGATCAAAAATGGCGGATGAAATATTCACAAAGGAAAATGCACAGTCCATTATCGCACAAATCGACGGCAATGAAACTCATTTAACCAGAAGACTGTGGACTTGGACTGAGGCCCAGGCGGCCAGTCTGGGTCGCCGCGCAGATCTGGCACGGCTGCCAGTAGAGCCAACACGGTGTCGTTGAATTCAGGCATGAGATTGGGAATCTGCGTTGCCTTTCCACCGTCGCGATATTAGTGTTCTGCCAGACGTATGGACATAAAGAAGCCTACGACCGCCTACGAAGCTTGGTTGGAGGGAAAAATCCGACTGATCGACGCTGATCTGCGCCTCGCACATCAGCGGATGGCCCAAAGCCCTTTTCCGTTCCTTCGCGCCACATTCTATCGTTGGGTTCAGTTGTGGCCACAGGTCTGCCCGGAGCTTGCGACTGCCCCTGCCGTGTTGGGCGTTGGCGATCTGCATGTCGAGAACTTCGGAACCTGGCGAGACGGCTGGAAAGGATGGGCCAAAGCTTAGCGCGGGCGGCTCGAAGGTTCTGTCAATTTTCCCCCATGCTTCACAACTCATCCCAAGGCACGGCGGCCCCCCAACCGATGCGCATCACGTCAATTGACGCCCTACGCGGGTTCGTAATGTTCATGATGATCTTCGTCAACGACCTCTCCGGCGCGGGCAAGATCGTCCCTGACTGGATGGTTCATTTCAGCGACCGCCATCGCGACAGCAGCGGAATGACGTTCGTGGATTTGGTCTTCCCCGCGTTCCTGTTCATTGTGGGCATGTCCGTTCCCTTGGCGCTCGGTGGGCGCATGGCAAAGCGCCAGCCGGTCTGGAAGACGCTCGGACACATTGCCTCCCGCACCATGTTGCTGCTGTTCATCGGTATTCTGATGGTTCACGAAACGCCGGACACGGCGGCGCTGGGGTGGTCAGGGGACTGGTGGTGCGTGTTGATGTATCTCTCGGCCATTGCAGCCTTCTGTTCCATCGCGCCTCGTCCCTTCGTCCCGGCGTCCAGACCGAGCACCTGGAGAATCGCCAACTTCTGCGTGCGGCTGGCTGGGCTGGCGATGCTGTTCTGGCTGGCGTTTGCCTTTCGGGGCGCAAAGGGTCAGCGCATCATCACGCTCGCACCCTTTTCACTGGATACGGAGTGGTATGGCATTCTGGGACTCATCGGCTGGGCCTATCTGATCACATGCCTCGTCTATCTGTCGTTTGGCGGCAACCGCACTGCAATTCTGGGCTGCATGGCACTGTTGATGTGCCTGTTCGTGGCGGACAAGAAAGGCGTGTTTGAAGGCTTCTGGCTCAGCAAGATCGTCAGCGTCGGCGAGACACTCGGTTCGCAGGGGGCCATCGCTGCAGGCGGCTTGCTGCTGGGTTCGATCCTCACCGCCGCTGACATGATCACCCTGAAAGCCCGCACGAGATTCACTTTCTGTTTCGCCGCCGGTTGCGCCGCCGCAGCGCTCCTGCTGAGCCGCGCTTACGGCATCAGCAAGAACAACGCGACGCCATCGTGGTGTTTCTGGGCCTGTGCCATCACCGCCGTGCTGTGGTATGGGTTTTATCTGATCTCCGATGTGCGCCCGGCCAAAATCATTTCACGACCGCTGGCGCTGGCGGGACAAAACGTGCTGCTCGCATATTTGATTTCCGAAATGATGCCCGGCCTGTTGGCCGCGCTGCGCTTGGGAGACGGCTATGGCCATCTGGCCGCGAATCTTCCGTCCGCCATCGCACGCTCGGCCCTTTGCGGGGTGTTGATCCTTCTCTTGTCTGCCAGCCTCAACCGGATCGGCTTCCGGCTTAAACTCTGATCCCCCCCCCCAATCCGGTGGAAGAACTGGCCACGAGGATTATTGGCGGACGACTTCCTGTTGACCGCAATCGCAACGGAGCACAAAGCGCAGAACGGGAACCTCCCGTGTTAACGTGTCAATGTACTAGCCCCGACCCTTTCCAGGGCAGCAGGCCTCCATTCGGATGGTCCGCCGCGGCGCCTTACGTCGTCACGCCGCAGTCAGTGCGGCACGCCCATCCTCCACGGTGCCAGTTTTCTCCAGGAAATAATCATACCCACCTACGTACGACGTAATCTGACCCGCGTTCACATGCAACACCTTGGTGGCGAGCTTGCGAATAAAATGCACGTCGTGGGAGATAAAGACCAGCGTGCCCTCATAACGTTCCAACGCCAGCGTCAGCGATTCGACGGTGTGGATATCCAGGTGCGTCGTCGGCTCGTCCATGAGCAGGAGGTTCGGTGGGTCAACGAGGAAACGGATCAAGTTGAGCCTGGTCTTTTCGCCGCCACTGAGCACCTTCGTCGGTTTGTAAATGTCGTCTTTGCGAAACATGAAAGAACCCAACACCGCCCTCGCCTCTTCTTCGCGCATGAGCGGCGCACTGGCCGTCACCTCCTCCAGCACCGTCCGCTCTGGGTCGAGGGTGGCCGCACGATGCTGGCTGAAGTAACCCACTTTCGCATTGTGACCCAGATCGCGCTCCCCTTGTTGAAACTCCACCACGCCCGCAAGAATCTTCAGCAGCGTGGATTTGCCCGCGCCGTTCGGCCCAACCAGCACGGTCTGATCACCGCGCTCGATCGCGAGGTCCATCCCCGCATAAACCCGGTTTGGCCCGTAAGCCATGTGGATCCCCTTCAAATGGACCGCACGCTGGCCGCCGCGCGGCGGCTGCGGAATCTGGAATCGGAAGGGCTTCCGTGGAGCCAGGGGTTTCTCGATCGTATCCATGCGCTCGATCTGCTTGAGTTTGCTCATGGCCTGCGAAGCCTTGGAGGTCACTGAGCGAAACCGATCCGCAAACTGCTGGAGTGCGGCAATCTCTTTCTGCTGATTGTTGTATGCGGCCAGTTGCTGTTCATAGCGCGCCGTCCGCTCCAGGAGGTAGTCGGAGTAATTCCCGGTATAGGCAATGAGCTTTTTCTCCGAGATTTCGTGAACCTGGCCCACGACCTCGTCCATGAACTGGCGATCATGCGAAATCAGCAGCAAAGCGCCTGCATAATTCTTGAGGTAGTTCTGCAGCCAGAGCAGCGAGGGCAAATCCAGGTGGTTAGTCGGTTCATCCAACAGGAGTAGGTCGGGTTCGATCACCAGCAGCCGGGCCAAGCGTGCGCGCATAATCCACCCGCCGCTCATTTCCCGCGCCTTCCGGTCGAAATCGGCGTCGCGATAACCGAGACCTCGCAACATCTTCATCGCCTTGGTCTCCACTTCCGGATCGTTTAGCTTGTCGTGCTTTGCATGCGCCTCCATGTATTCCGGACACGACACTCTCCCCGCCTGCTCCAACTCGTGCAGCCGCTTTTCCAAACGGGGCAATTCGTCCACCCGGCCGGTCGCCACATCCAAAACCGTTTCTTCGCCGAGCGCTTCACTCTCCTGCGGAAGATGGCCCACCAAGGTCCATTCGTCGCGCTCCACGATGCCTGCGTCCGGCTCCCGTTGCTTGAGAATGATGGAGAAAAGCGTGGTTTTGCCGGCGCCGTTCGGTCCGACCAGCGCGACATGTTCGCCATAATTGACCTGAAACGTGGCGTCCTCGAAGAGAGTCCGCCCGCCAAGGGTCACCTTAAGATCACGAATTATGAGCATGAAAAAGTGTATTCGCCAGCGACTAACCGCCACTACCCGGATAGAAGTCTGATTTAACCCCGCAGATGCCGAATCATTGGTTTTGTCTATCGCGGCGAGTTGGAAATTATAGCCTGAAATCGCGTGGCGTCAATGGACTATTGATAAAACACTGCAATTCCATGTGGGAACAGAATGGGATAGTCCAAGCCAACCCGATCAAAACGGGGATGGTCAAGAATCCTTCGGCTTTCGTGATGTTCTCGGATAGCCGCGTTCGCGCCGACGAAACACCCTGCTTTGGCACCGATGCCGCCAAGGCGAGCACGCTGGGCAGTCCTCAGAACTACACGAGCCGCTTCTCTTCCCGCCATGAGAGCGGCGGCGACATTGCCTTCAACGACCACCACGCTGCCTACTTCAAGTACGCCTACGTCGTCGTGCCAAACAATGGCAAGCCTTCTGACCCGGCCAAGCCCGACGTCAACTGGACGTATAACGGCACGTCGCCCGATGGTCTTTCACCGCCGTGAACTATCTCAATGTCAGATCCCGGAGCCATCCAAGAGTGATTCCTGTTCCAATGGTGGAAATGAACTCAGGGTTGCGTTCGTCTGGGATCTGAGAGAGTCTTGGCCCATGCAATTGTGCGAGCAGGAATTGGCCGGCTTGAAGGAGAAGCTCTTGACTATGGCCAGCCATGCCGAGGCTTCGGTTGGAAAGGTCATCGAGGCGCTCGGCAAGCGCGACTATGATCTGGCCCTGCGCGTTCAGGCTGAGGACGCGGTCGTTGACCGCTTTGAAGTTGAGGTGGACGAACTGGCCATCCGGCTGCTGGCCAATGCGCCACGGGCCATCGACCTGCGGCTCATCACGGTTGCGATGAAGATCTCCCAAAATCTGGAGAGGGTGGGGGATGAGACCACCACCATCGCCCGGCGCGTGCAGGATCTCTGCCGGGAACTGCCCTTGAAGCTCGTCGTAGATATTCCCCAAATGGCCAACCTCGCCGTCCAGATGCTTAAGAGCGCACTCGATGCCTTTGTCAGCCAAGACCCCGCTGCGGCTCGCGCGCTGATCCCGCAGGACAAGCCAATCGACTTATTGAACAAGCAGATTCATCGGCAACTGGCTGATCAGATGATCGCAGACCCGGACACCATCCCGCGATGTTTGAACGTGATGGTCATCTCCAAGAGCCTGGAGCGCATCGCCGACCACGGCAAGAACGTGGCCGAGCAGGTCGTTTACCTCTGCGAAGCCCAGGACATCCGGCATAAGGGCAAGGGAGATCCCGACTCGCGGATCGCGGGTGAAGTCGCTTCGTCGTAACCTGTTTGTCACAATGTCATCATTGTCGTAACCCGTCGCAGATGGTATCCAAGTGGCTTGTGATATCCAAGATCCTCGTTGTCGATGATGAGCCGGAAGCGGTGGAGTTGCTCGAGTTCAACCTCAAGCAGGCGGGGTTTGATGTCGTCACTGC
>JBAXTC010000505.1:0-5969 GCA_037130375.1 Verrucomicrobiota bacterium
ATGGAGCCGATATCTCCGCCGGAACCCCGTTCTTGTCATTCACCGAATATTTACCAACGGAGGTACTACGGAGGTGTAACGGAGGTATTCCGGAGGGATGGCGAGGGAAGAGGGGGCAAAGACACCGCATCTAAATGGCGTCGCGGACGCGCTGCAGGACGTTGGTGCCTCCGATAGCCGGAGACGGCGAAGGCGCGGGTGCGGAGTTCTGGGCTGATCTTGCGCCATAACTTTTGCGCCGGACACCACCGCCGCTGCGAGCCAAGCTTGCGATTAGCGGCGCAAACGACCGTTTGAACAAAAAGAAGGTGCCAAATGGCGACACAGCGCCCAGGCCGTGGCGGCGATGTGCCCGGCCTGTCCCCAGACGCTGTTAAGATGCACACGTTGTCTTCAATTGTCAGTTTCAGAGCTTGACCATCGGCGACTCCTGACCTACCGTTCGGTAAGTTCGTGTCCAGAAACGCAAACCATTCAGCTACACGGCAGCACATCCTGCAGGCGGCGCTCAAGAGCTTCGCCGATTGCGGGTACGCCGCCACGTCGGTGCAGGAGATTGTCGATGCCGCCCAGGTATCCAAGCCCGCGCTTTACTATTACTTCAAGGACAAGGCTGACCTCTTTCAGGCATTGGTGGATCGGGCCCACGACGAACGTTACGAGTTGATGCAGGACGCCGCTGCACGCGGTCGGACGGTGGCGGAGAAGTTGGAAGAAATGGTGGCGGCGGTGTTCGAGTTCTCTCTGCGAAACCGTGAGTTGATGCGGCTGGCGTTCGCCACGGCTTTTGCGGCAACGCGCGAGGCGCCGGGCCAGCTCAAGTGCCACGAAAAGGGCCGGCGCAATTTCGAGTTCATTCGATCCCTGATCGAGCTGGGCCAGACCTCGGGCGAACTGGATCGGCGGTTCACCACGGACGAGCTGGCAATGGGCATCTACGGCCAGTTGAACAGCTACGTGATGGTCCGCCTCCTGGTGCCCGACTGCCCGCTGGACCGCCAGGCCGCCAAACAGATTGTCCGGCTCTTCCTTGAAGGCGCCATAAACCGGCAGCCTCTGGCCGTTATCCACTAACTGCTGTTCAGCCCCGATTCTCCAATGAAAACCAAAATCGCAATTGCAGTGTTTATCGTCCTTCTCGTCTTCGGCGGCTTGGCCGGGGTCAAGGCCCTGCAAATCAAGACACTCATCGCCAGCGGCAAAGCATTCACTCCGCCGCCTGAATCCGTCTCCTCAGCGGTTGCCCGCGAGGAGAAATGGCAGGCGACCCTCACGGCAATCGGGTCGGTCGCCGCCGTGCAGGGCGTGACCGTTGCCCCGGAACTCTCGGGCACTATTCGCGAAATCGCATTTGAGTCCGGCGCGGTAGTGGCCAAGGGTGACCTGCTGGCGCGCCTGGACACCTCCTCGGAAGATGCTCAACTGAAGGCGCTTGAAGCGCAGGAAGAACTGGCGCGCATCAACCTGGTCCGTGAGCGCACTCTGCGGAGCCAGAACATGAATTCGCAATCGCAACTGGACAGCGCCGAGGCCACCCTCAAACAAAACAAGGCCAGCGCCGACAATATCCGCGCCAGCATCGAAAAAAAGACCATCCGCGCGCCGTTCGCCGGACGGCTGGGTATCCGCATGGTCAACCTGGGCCAATATCTGGAGACGGGCAAATCGATCGTCTCGCTCCAGTCGCTCGAACCGGTGTATTTCAATTTTTCACTCCCGCAACAGGAGTTGGCCCTGCTCAAGACCGGAATGCGGGTGCGCGTCACTACCGACACTTACCCGGACCGCCAATTCGAGGGCACTCTGACCGCGATCAACCCCGATCTTGACCAAGCCACTCGCAGCGTCGGTTTGCAGGCCACTTTGGACAACCCAGGTCAACTGTTGCGACCGGGCATGTTCGCCCGCGCGGAAGTGCTGTTGCCGACCGAGGAAAAAGTGCTCGTCATACCGTCAACGTCCATCCTCAGCGCTCCCTACGGCGACTCGGTGTACGTGATCGAGTCAAAGCCCGGCACGAACGGCGCGCCGGCCGGCCTGATTGTGCGGCAGCAATTCGTCCGCACAGGACGCACGCACGGCGATTTCCTAAATGTCGAATCGGGCATCAAGCCGGGCGAGAAGATTGTCAGCTCGGGCATCTTCAAGCTGCGCAACGGCATGTCCGTGATCGAGAACAACGAACTGGCGCCCAAGAACGACATGGCACCGCGTCCGTCGGATAGCTGATCCCATGACATCTTTCACCGACATCTTTATCCGGCGGCCAGTGCTCGCCGTGGTGGTAAACCTGGTGATTGTCATCGCCGGGATTCAGGCGATCCGCTCCCTGGTCGTCCGGCAGTACCCACGCAGCGACAACGCCACAGTCTCCGTCACCACCGTTTATGTGGGTGCCAGCGCCGACCTCGTGCGCGGGTTCATCACCACGCCGCTGGAACGGGCCATCGCCGCCGCCGACGGCATTGATTACCTGGAATCCAGCAGCAAGCTCGGGCTGTCCACCATCACCGCCCGCCTCAAACTGAATTACGACCCCACCAAAGCGCTGGCCGAAATCAGCTCGAAGGTGGATCAGGTCCGTAACGACCTCCCGCCCGAGGCCGAGGTGCCGATCATCAATGTCCTCTCTGCCGATTCCCAGTTTGCCTCGGCTTACCTGAGCTTCACCTCGGAAATACTCCAGGCCAACCAGATCACCGATTACCTGGTGCGTGTGGTCCAGCCCCGGCTCTCGGCGCTCGAAGGAGTACAGCGCGCCGACATTCTGGGCGGGCGAACCTTCGCGATGCGCATCTGGCTCAAGCCGGATCGCATGACGGCCCTGAGTATCAATCCGAACATGATCCGCGAGGCGCTTGCGGCCAATAACTTTCTCTCCGCTGTCGGCCGCACCAAAGGCTCGCTGGTCCAAGTCAACTTGAGCGCCAACACAGATTTGCGCTCGCTCGAAGAGTTCCGCAACCTCGTGGTCCGCCAGTCCGGCGATCACCTCGTCCGGTTGCGCGATGTGGCTGACGTCATGCTGGGGGCGGAAGATTACGATACGGAAGTCCGCTTCAGCGGCGAGCGAGCTGTGTTCATGGGCATCTGGCCGCTGCCCAATGCCAACTCGCTGGACGTTATCAAACGCGTCCGCACCGAAATAGCCCTGATCCAGAAAGAGCTTCCTACGGGTCTCTCTGGCCGCATTGCCTACGACGCCACCCAGTACATTGATGACGCGATCCATGAAGTCCTCAAGACGTTGTCCGAGACACTGCTCATCGTGGCGATCGTCATCTTCCTGTTCCTGGGGTCGCTCCGTTCCGTGCTCGTGCCGCTGGTGGCCATTCCTATCTCGCTCATCGGGGCGGTCTTCCTGATGCAGGTCTTTGGGTTCACCCTCAACCTGCTCACCCTGCTGGCGGTTGTCCTTTCCGTCGGCCTGGTCGTCGATGACGCCATCGTGATTGTCGAAAACGTCGAGCGCCACGTCCGCGAAGGCCAAACCCCGGTGCGGGCCGCCCTGCTGGGCGCGCGCGAACTGGTCAGCCCGGTCATCGCCATGACCATCACGCTGGCGGCGGTCTATGCCCCAATCGGCCTCCAAGGCGGCCTCACTGGCTCCCTCTTCCGCGAGTTCGCATTCACCCTTGCCGGCGCGGTGTTCATTTCCGGCATCGTGGCCCTCACCCTCTCGCCGGTCATGTCCTCGAAACTCCTCGACGCCGGGCGGGAGGATCACGGCTTGACGGGCCGGATCAACCGCGGGTTTGACCGCATTCGCCGGGCCTATGGTCGAGTGCTCAACGCTACGCTCTCTGCCCGCCCGGCGGTTTATGTCGTCTGGATCGTTCTGAGCTTGCTCGCAATCCCGATGTTCATGCTGGCACCCAAGGAACTCGCCCCAACCGAAGACCAGGGTTTTGTCATGGGCATCGTCGAGGCGGCGGCCGATGCGACGATTGACCAGACCACCTTTTACACCGAGGCCGTCAATCGCGAATTGCTGACCATACCGGAGGAGAGTAAGACCTTTCAGATCACCTTCCCCGACAATGCATTCAGTGGTTTGGTGCTCAAACCCTGGGGCGAGCGCAAGCGCAGCGTCTTCCAGATCACCCCCGAGATGCAGCAAAAGGTGAGCCGCATTCCGGGCATCCGCACCTTTGTCGCCACCCCTCCCGCGCTGCCCGGTGGTGGCCAGTTCCCGGTCGAGTTGGTTATTGCAGCCACCGCCGAGCCGGAAACAATCCTCAACTTCGCAAGCCAGTTGCAGCAAAAGGCGGCCGCCAGTGGCATGTTTGCGTTCCCGCCGGTCATTGACACCAAGATCGACCAGCCCGAAGTCGAGTTGGTGATGGACCGCGACAAGGTGGCGAACCTCGGTCTCAACATGGCCACCGTTGGAGCAGATCTATCGACACTGGTCGGCGGCAATTTCGTAAACCGCTTCAACATGGATGGCCGCAGCTACAAAGTCATCCCGCAGGTCAAACGCGTCGAGCGCCTCAACGCCAGCCAACTCGAAAGCACTTATGTCAAAGGACCCAACGGCCAGTTGGTGCCCCTCAGCACCTTCGCGTCGTTGAAGAAAAAAACCGGGCCGCGCTCTCTCAACCGTTTCCAGCAATTCAATGCCGTCAAGATCAGCGGGGTGGCCATCCGCCCGCTTGATGAATCACTCCGTTTTCTGGAAACCGAAGCGGCTAAGATTTTGCCGAAGGGCTATAAACTCGACTACACCGGCGAATCCCGCCAATTGCGTGTCGAGGGAACCAAGTTCCTCCCCGCCTTCCTCCTGGCCTTGGTGCTGATTTTCCTCGTGCTGGCGGCCCAGTTCAACAGCTTTCGTGATCCGCTCATCATCCTGCTGGGCTCGGTGCCCCTGGCGATGTTTGGCGCACTTATCTTTAGCTTCCTCAAAATGCCGGGGCAAAATACCACATTCTTTACAAATGGCTGGACCACCACCTTGAACATCTATTCCCAGGTCGGCCTCGTGACCCTGGTCGGGCTGGTCTCGAAGAACGGCATCCTGATTGTTCAATTCGCCAACGAACTGCAGCACCGCGGTATGAATAAGGTCGAAGCAGCGCGGGAGGCCGCGCTCATTCGCCTGCGCCCGGTCCTGATGACCAGTGCCGCCACCATCTGCGGCCACTTCCCGTTGACGCTGGTCAGCGGGGCCGGCGCCGCCGCGCGGAATTCCATCGGAATTACAATCGTCGCCGGCATGGCCCTGGGCACCATCTTTACCCTGCTGGTCATTCCTTCGATTTACGTTCTGCTGGCCAAACAGCACGACGTCAAATCAAATGAAGCCAGGACTCGGGATTTTGATCTGGCGTATGCCGCCGAGGCTGCTATACCGGGAGGCGTCGAGGCCACCGCAAAGTGATCCCTGGCGTATCAGCCCGGCCAAATGGATGGAAACGGTTCATCCGGGCAAATAGTCTCGATGAACAAATACTTTGGTTTTGAGTCAATGGAATCGGATTATGAAGAAGACATTCCTAACTTCCTCGGTTTTGATAGTTGCCACTTTGGCCCTGGTCACCGGCTGCGCTGAGCAGTCCGGCAATGTTCGGCATTCTGCGCGTCCGGGCGAGCAACCCGGTCCGACGGTGGTCTATCAGGCTCCGCCGGCGCCTCTGAAGCAAGCCGTTGCGCCGGCACCCGGACCCGAATATGCCTACGCCTGGATACCGGGTTGCTGGACCTGGCAGGGACAGTGGGTTTGGGCCGCCGGCAGTTGGACCCCTCTTCCGCATCCGCACGCCGTATGGATCGCCGGCCAATGGGTCAAACGGGGATCCCGCTTCATCTGGATCCGTGGGCGGTGGCAGTAATGCCGTTAAAGAATATTTGAAAAAAGCAAAAACCGGACTTGCATTGAAACGGGTTTCCGCTAGTTTAATCGAGTTGATCGGAAGCGAGCGTAGCTCAGCCTGGTAGAGCATCACGTTGCCAACGTGAGTGTCGAG
>JBAXTC010000506.1:0-5955 GCA_037130375.1 Verrucomicrobiota bacterium
GCCACACTGCATCCAGTGTGGCGAGTTCCCAGCAGCCGAGCCGGCCGAGCTTGAGTCCTTCCTCACGGAGACCGGCGAGGGCTTGCAGCAGCCGTTGGCGGTCAGGTGCGGTGAGGTCGCGCGGCAACGCGAGCGCAACGCCAAGGATGCCGCCGTGGGCGTGTTCGTGGCCGACAAAGGGCAGCGGCAGAAAGGCGACGTGCGGGCGTTCAGCGCGGACATTGCCGCGATGGCCGGTGAGTATTTCGGGCGCGTTATCGCCGAGTTGCGCAAGCAGGGCCCGGCGGAGGCCATCGGTGAGTTGCAGCGTCGCGACCAAGTCAAGCCGCCGGTAGGGGCCGTCCAACCGGCGCAGTGGAAAGATGAGCAGGCGCGGGTCGAATACGGTGCCGGGGGCGGCTGGCTCGACCACCTCAACACGCGGCGCGTAACCATGAGAAAGGGAGAGTTCGGGGCGGAGACGAGCCGGCGGCTGATTCTGGAACTTCTCTTTTAGCGCAGTCTTCGCCGCTCGTTGCGCCGTCCTATCAGAGGGATTCTCGGCCGAGGCCATGAGCGCAAAGAATTCGTCCACGGCTTCCCGATTGAATTGGCGCTCCAGGTAGCGCAACGAGCCTTTGCCAGGCACGCGCAGGCGCTTCGTCGCGCGCGCTTCGTCCGGGAGCCAGTTTGCCTTTGCAAAGGGCGGGTCTTGCGTGGCCCACATCTGGACGAGCGAAATGCTATGGCCGATGCGGGCGACTTTATCGGCGAGTGCGGCGAGTGCGGCATACTGCCGCCTATCAGGCGCGGCGTCGGGCCAGACCAGAAAGACGATGTCATTGGTCAGCCATGCGCGGGCGAAGGTGCGCGGCTGGCGTGCGCGAGTGAGGCCGTTCGCGGACTGGACCGGCGCTTTCGACGGGCCGGCCTTGTCGTTGACCGGCACGTAATGCGTGACGACCGGACGTTCGATAGCATCGGGCGCGACGAGTTCCGGTGCGGGCTGGGTTTCGAGCCATTCGAGCGCTGCGCGCTCTCCCGGGTCATCGCCGGTCGAGAAATGGGCGGCGGCGAGAGCCATGAACACACGCCCTGGATGCGGCGGCCACTCCACCTGACGGCGGTCCGCCACGTCGCTGGCGGCGACGCTGCCAGTCAGGTAGCGAATGCCGAGGGTGAGCATGTCATTCGGCCCCTTCATCGCCGCCAGCTTTGACAGCTTGCTGCTGGCTCAAACGGACAAGCTTCAGCAACTCCTTGGAAGGCTGAAGCTGCAGCGGCTCGGAACGCCATTCCAAGCCCGCTTGCTTTGCGCTGGCTACCGCGTCCGCAAGCAGCTTTCGCGCGCCGGCCGAGTCGAGCATGACGCGCTGCGGTGTTTCGCCGGGTTTGGCAAGGAGTTCCCATTCCATCGGGGCTTCGGGCCAGAGGAGGCAGCGCGAACGTAGCCCCATACCGGACTCGAAGGCGAGTGTGGCCGCGCAGAGGCCAAGCGCGGCAAGAACTACGCGCCCTGCTTTGTCGCATTCCAAAGCGTTCCCCTTCGCCTTCATTTTGTCTTCATCGGTGGTCGGCTTGTCTTTGAGTTCCAATGGAAAGCGCAGGCGGCGCAGGGCGATGAGCGAGAGCGTGGTGAGCTGTTCAGCGTATTCGAGGGTGACGCCCGCGTTATGGTTATCTTCGGTCTTCCTGTCTCTGACCTCGGGAAACGGAACGCTGCCGTGGTTGATCTTCGAGGGCCGGATTACTCCCTTCGTCTTTGGGTTGTCGGCAACATGCCATGAACCATCCGCGTCTTTGAGAATGGGAACCTCGCGGCTCGCTTCGAGTGGATCCCGCCGAACCCCCCGAAGCAGATCTCCAACTTGCGCCCCGATACCCACTGTTTCCGACACGATCGCTCGCTCGAACTTCGCACCCAAGCCGCCTTTCGGTCCGGTGCTGTCCCACATGCCGAAGAGCAACGCAGTCGGGCAGAGTTGGTAGATCGGCGTAGCATTGAGCGGGCTGGCGGTGTTGAGCGCGTTGCCATACTGCGATTTGCGGAAGGGGAGTATTTTCTTTTGGTCGCCTTCTCCCTCCTCGATCTCGCTGTCGCGCAGGATGGCGTCGGCGAGGCGATGCGGAACTTGCAGACTGGTAAGCTCGCCAATTGCGTCGAGCAAGCGGCCGGCCTTTTGATCGGCGTCCAAATTGCCAGTGGGGGAGACTAGGGAAAAGTCCACCACGATGATCGGCAGCTTGAGTTCGCCGAGGTTTATGGCCTCTTGGAGCGCCTGCTCCATGCGATTCGCCTGACTCTGCACGCTGTCGAGCAGCACGCAGGTGACCGGCTCCTCGCGGCCCGGCACGCGGCGCTGTTCGACGGCATACACGGCCCCGGCGTAGGTCGGGGGAAACACTTTATCGCCCGCGCCGCCGCCCGGTTGCAGCTTGCGCCGGCAGCGGAACGCAGCGGCGTTTCCGGCCACAGCCGATTTCAGTTGGTCCAAATCCAGTGGGGTTGCTTCTATATTTTCGCTCATGGTTTGCTCCGTTCGGTTGTTGTTCTTTCGCACGCCGGATTTCCCCGACGGTATGGTTGTCAAAATGCCCTTTGCCGTTTTGCTTGAGCAGCGGTTCAGGGCGAAACTTGTGTTGGATGCTTAGTCCATCGGCCACAAGGTCCGCGACCAGCTTCTCCTCTTCAGGGCTTAGCTTTGGTGGCATTCCCGATGCCGGTTCTACTTCCTCTGATGTCATAAACCACATGCGCCCAGCGTTCGCATCGGCAGGCAATAGACCAGGCGGCGGGGCCACTCTGCATTTCGGATTTCGGATTTCGGATTTCGGTTTTGAATGCTGTTCCAGAGCCATGCGAGGATGACCGCGGCCGTTTTCCCAAGGCCTGTCGGGACATTGATGAGCTGCGATTCGCAGGGCCGGCCCGCGTCGCCGCCCGCCAGCCGCCGCTGGTAGTCGTAGGGCGCGTGCCCGGTCGCCGCCTCGAAAAATTGTTCAAACGTCATCATCGGCCTCCGACTTTAGCACAGGGTGCAGCCTCCAGAGATCGTTCCGCCCTCTGAGCCGCTGCGAACCGAAGTAAGTATCCGCCAAAGCATGGAGCAGTTACGCAGGAAACCGGGACGCGTGGCAAGCGAAATGGTCTGCACCGAGTCCAGTTTTGGAACAGTATGTTCTCCGCGCCCCTGCGGGCGGGGCCTGTCTTACGAAACGCGGAGGTGAAGCAGATTCTTTGCTTTTGCTCGATTCCGGTTGGTTGCTCAAGGCAAGAGCGACGCGCTGCGAATCTTTGGAAATGCCCTCCGGGAGTCTGACTTGCCAGCGGCGCTCGCTGTCGTCCACTTGGAGCACGAGGGTCGCTTGGCACGGCAGTTGGTCGGCGGGAGACTCCAGGAGAAGGAAATCGGGTCCCATGTGGGTAACGCTGAGGGCTGAACCATTGATGATTAGTTGCATCTCCACTTGGGCCGAATGTGCGCCGTGATTTTGGTCTGCGATCATGAACGAGAACCTGATACCTAACGCTCGACTGTATGCTTCCCAGCGGCAGCTTGAGTTCGCCAATAGACCAGGCGACAGGGCCACTCTGCATTTCAGATTTCAGATTTCGGATTTCGGTTTTCGGTTTTCGGATTTCAGTCTTGAACGCTGTTCCAGCGCCATGCGAGGACGCCGCCGCCCGCTTTACCCCAGGGCACCCTCCAGAGACCGTTCCCCCCTCTGAGCCGCTGCGAACCGAAGTAAGTATCCGCCAAAGCATGGAGCAGTTACGCAAGAAACCGGGACGCGTGGCAAGCGAAATGGTCATAAGCCCTCGCTGGAATTACTCCTGGAACAACGCAGCAAAGGCGCTGATGCGGCAGGACACTGTGCGATGCTTCATAAACCTCGACCTTATTTCCAACGAGGTTTGTCGGCCAGCAAATCCTTGAGATACTGGTCGCGGAATTGGCGGGTGCTCTCGGAACTGGTGAGGCACGCGTCCCAGTCCAGCGCCGGCCGCGCGCCGATGGTTGCAGGGGCGATTCGGGTGCCGGCGTAACGCGCGGAAAGCTGCTGGAAAGTCCTGCCCCATGCCTTGGGTGTGCCATCCACCCGCAGCAGCCCAGTCAACTCGCTGCAATCGGTCGCGTCGGGGTGATCGTAAAAGCCCCAGTTCAGCCAGCCCACAACGAAGCCCGCAGACGTTTCAACGACCCGCCGGAGGTATTTGGCCTGCTGCTCCTCGGTGCCGACCGGGTGTTTTCCCTTGTCGAACTTGGGTTTCTCCGCGCCTCCATACCAGCCGAATTCGGCCAGCACGACCGGTTTTCCAACCCGCGCGACTTCGCGCACGATACTTTCCAAATAGGCCAGATTGGCCAATTCGTCATCCTCGCTCTTGTATTCATAGGCGCCCCGCGCCAAGGGATAGAAATGGATTTCCAGGAAATCCAGGAACTTCGCCTGCCGTTCGGGACGGAAACCGGCGTAGTCGGCGATGCTGCCCCAGAAATGGGACGGAACAGAAGTCTGCAGAAAGCCAACCGTGACCAGCGCTTCGGGGTCGGCCGACTTAATCGCGGCCACCTGCCGGCGGGTCCATTCATCGGCGAGATATTCACGAAAGGACTGGAAGTCGAGCAACTGGCGGTCGCGGAGCGCATTCTTCGGCGGCGGGACGGGAATTTTACCGAACTCGAGTTGGTTGGTGGCGCCCCAGGCGGCGGCCAGCTTTTCGATGGAAGTGTATTTCTTCTCCAACCACACGTTCCACTGCGGCGGGATGATCTCAGTCTGCCAGTCAATTGTAGGCTCGTTCTTCAGGTCATAAGCGAAGATGACGTGGCGGCCGCGGTAGCGGGCGGCAAAGAGCTTCCAGAATTGTTCGGTGAATTGCAGGGTAGGTTGGTCAGCTACCGCAACCGGACGCCAGTTCGGGGGCCCTTCCCAATGGTCGAGGCCGGCGGGATGGACGTAGATGCCCGCCTTCTCGGCAAGGCTGAGGAACTGGTCGAACTTCTCCACCCCTTCGCTTTTCAACACCCCGGGATCGGTGTAAAACGACCCGTAACTCAGGAAGACGCGGACGCAATTGATGCCCATCTCTTTCATGCGTGCAAAGTCTTTGCGGGTGGCTTCGGCATCGAATTGCTTCCACACCTGCGGCGCCCAGCCGGTGCCGGGCCGGTAATAGTTTACGCCGAACGGAACGAACGGCCGGCCGGGCTCGGGCTCGGTCTCGGTCTCGAAGGAGCGGCCGTCTTTGGCAATCTTTACTTTGGAAAGAGGCTGGTCCGCGGCCCGAAGCTGGCCGGCGGCCAGCAGCAGCGAGACGATGACGACCAACGCAGGGTGGTTTCTAAACATGATGCGCTATTCTGCACGAAACCAGGGCCGTTGCCATTCTTTATGCGTGGATATTCTACGAGCCGAAGTTCGAGTCAACGACACCAAATGTGCTGCCAATAGCCAGTGGCATTGGACAAGAATGTCCGCGCCCCAATTACCCAGGATGGATTCAAGAAACCGTAGCCGCCGACGGCAGCCGGCGCTAACTAAACCTGCTCCGAAATAAACCTGCTCCGAAAGGAATGATTGTCAGTTACTGCGACGGCGGCGGCGACAGCGCTCTGCCGACGAGTGTCACCGTGTGATACCAACCAGCCGCAATGGCAGTCACCCCGCTCAAGCCGGCAGGAACGGTCGTTTGACCAAAGTCGGGGTATCCCACTCCTCCCCACGCCACCACTGTGCCATCGCTTTTCAAGGCCACGGTGAACACACCGCACGCTGCAAGGGCTGTCACCCCGCTCACGTTGGCAGGAACGGTGGTTTGACCACCGGCGTTCGATCCCCACGCCACCACCGTGCCATCGATCCTCGAGGCCACAGTGTGCTCATCACCTGCCGCAATGGCCGTCACCCCACGCAAGACAACCCCGTTCAATGTGACAGGATTTGCCGTGGCCGACAAAGGTGAATAGAGCG
>JBAXTC010000507.1:0-5936 GCA_037130375.1 Verrucomicrobiota bacterium
ATTTATCATGTTCGACGTAATGTGAAGCAGATCGAGGAATAATGTCAAGCGGGAGAAACGACCTAAACGCAAGCAAAGAACGACTGGCCTGCAAACACGACCACGGCTCTTAATCATCATCAACCAACCTGCCCACCACCCACACTTCCACTCTCCTTAGAAAACACCTCTCCTGTAGCTTCCTTTTCTGGGAGGCTGCAGGGGTATGGTTGTTGGGGGGTGGAAGTGTGGTGGGCTGGCCTTGTCTTCGCTTAAGAACCGGGGAGCAGACACATCCTTGAGAAAGACAGATTGCCTTTCGATGTTCTGCTCCCCGGCTACCACATCTTTCGATTCCAAACCCAACACCCACAACCCAGAAGGTAGGTCTCCATTGCCTTTCGGCGTTCTGCCCCCCCGGTTACCCCTGATTCCAAACTGCTTGGCTGGTCTGGGTTGCCGGGCCGTTCAGGTCGGGACCGCAGCAATGAGCAATTGTGGCTCGCGATGGTCGCAGCCTGTTCGTGGGCATAAATTACACAAGGTGCTGAGATATGGCAAGTGAACGTTCAGTTAAAGTTCAGGTCGAGAGACCCTTGGTTTTCGCAATAAACCGGTCCCGACCGGGATCCCTGAGAATTGGGGATTGGGTGGTGGCGGCACTGATAGCAGGAATGTGCCGTTAACGCGCCCTCTCGTTCTTGACGTTTCGCGGGTAAATTCGCGATGGCTGCGCGGGAGTCCCTTTATCCAATCGCACACGTTTGCCATTCTCATACTCGCTCCGCCACGCATGCTCCACTCTCGCTCTTCACTTCACTGACCTGGGGGCAGAACAGAACGGAAACCCTCGACGTCGTAAGGAGTGTACGGGGTGTCGAAGTCGCGGTACGCCGCCTGGCAGTTGATCGCGCGGCTGCCACAACAGCCACCCCGATTCACACGGTACGCGCCTGATGCGGGACCACGTGGGTCGGTCTGCGAGCCACTCGAATACCGCCCATGCCAATCCCAACACCACTCAAAAACATTCCCCGCCATGTCGTACAGTTCATACCCGTTAGCCGCAAAATAACCAACCGGACTCGTGTAAGGCTGATCACCAGTGGCGAAGGTTGCGTTGTACCCGTTCGGTCCCAAATCGTAACTATAGCTGCCGGTATCTCCGTAGTAGTTGGCCTGGTTTTCGGAAATCGTGTCGCCCCACGGAAACCGCTGCCCGTTTGCTCCGCCACGCGCCGCCTTCTCCCACTCCGCTTCCGTTGGCAACCGGTAGCCGCTGCTCCACTTCACCCAGTTGGTCTGCACATCCGTCTGCCCACTCCGATACACTGTCGTCTGCCCCGCACTGGTGTAATACGCCGGCGTCCGCCCCTCCTGCTCACTCCGCGCATTGCACCACTTCACACAGTCATACCAGTTTATCATTTGTACAGGGTGGTTGGTCCCTTTCCCGGAACCCGCATTGTCAAAACTGTACCCGTGTGCGATGGCCCACTGATACACCGTCTCCCACAGGCTCTTGGTCACCAAATACTTATCCATATAAAACGCGCTCACATACACCGTGTGCAGGGGAAGAGCGGAAGTGTCGCCATCCACACTATCGCCCATCGTAAAGCTTCCGGCGGGAATGAGCGCCATGTCGGGTGGTACGGGCGGCACCGGACTGTTCGTCCCGAGCGCCAGCACACGATAAAACCGCCTCGGCGCTGGCGGGGCGTTCACGTCCACAAACCAATATGGGCTTTGCGTCACCACCAGGTTCGTCAACACCACCCAGTTGGTCTGGTTCAGGTTGGTGCAGTACTGGATCTGGTTGGTGACGCCCAGCGCGCTTTGGACACCAAACTGCGGCGTCGCCCCAACCATCGTGATGTTCGTGATAACTGGTGCCGTCCCCTGCGTTACCACGGCGGCCCCGAGCGCCAAAGCGCAAAGGCCGATGCTCATGATTCGTGATTTGGTTTTCATGCTCTTGTTGTTCATTTGGTTTATTTTCCCGTCCGTCATTGAGGCGTGCCACGAGCTGCGCTTCAGCACCAAAGAACCACAAATGACGTTTGCTGACAACCCTAATCTTTCAACAAATCGGGGCTAAACACCCACCCGCTGCTGCCACCTCCCGACTGCTGCGCGAGTGAAGGAGAATTGGTTTTCGTTCTCATTCATTGCGGCCCCATCCTGCCAGACAAGGCCGAGGGGATGGCGGCAACTCCGAATTGTCGTTCTATTTCCATCACGACCCTGGGCATTGTCATTGTTTTCAGCACGTTTTGATCCACAAGCCGTCAACTTCGTTCATTGTTGGTTTTCAGCAGGTGTGTTTAATGGCTGCTGGGCTGGCAAAAGTGGGGAATGCCCGGGGTTTGGCTGCGACAGTTTCTCAAGGTCCCCAAACGGCAATTCCTGCCTGCTCCTGGCAACTTAAGCTTCAGTTCCGGAATTCAAAGTGCTGCGATTGTCGTACCCGGTGCCATTGTGAGCTATATTTGATTCGCCAATCCACCTGCGCCAGCTCAAATCCGATGTCGTGCCCCTTCTTTTCCGATTCATACCACTTGTGCTTCATCACCTCTTCGTGCTCCGCTTGGGCTTCGCGGTACAGCAAAGACGCCTTCAGCAAATCCTTCATGCAACTTGGGGCATTCATAATCTTGGTTGAAGCTTTGAGACCGTTCACGCCGACTCGATCTAAACCCTTGGAAATCGGGTGAGCGCGGCTTCATCGCGGCTTCATTGTTCTTGTTTCATATCGTTGTCGCCGTCCAGATGTCCATGCGGTAATTGATGGCGCTTAAACCATGCCAAGCCCGTTATTCCTCATTCTCGAAGACCTGGCACCTGGACCATGATTGTTTATCGGCTCGGTGGTGAGGTGTGATTAGGGCATTTCGTGACCATCTTTTCGAGGTGGCGTTCTCCTGCGTTCCCTTGGCAGGGTTATCAGCAAGGGTCCAAGCCATAATCCAGTGCATGATCGAGGGAAGGTCTGGCTCAAAGATTGCCAGGAAACTCAAATTGCAGGGGCATCCGCGAGAGTTGGACCGAATAGTCACCGCATGATGTCGATATGTTCAGGCCGTTCGTGGCCGAAAACACAGCGTTTCCAGCTTAGCCCCCTTGTTCGGTTCGACGACCAAACAGATGATGGTCGAGATCAGAAGCGTGAAGTTCAGGGCGACGATTGACGACCAGTCTTTGCGGAGTGCCTGCGGATTACCGCGTGAAAGAAAATACTGTGAGATCAGGAAAGTCTGGGTGACGGTGATTGATAACATTGGCAAATTGGCCAGTCGCAAACAATCAACATGCACACCACGATACAATTCAACCCCGATGGAACCGCTCAATGCCTCTGGGCCAATGTTTTCCCCTTGCGCACACTCGGTCGGCTTCAAATCACCCGGGCCACAAACGGTGCCTTGGCCTCGCTCGGTGTTGCAGGAAATGAAATTCTCAATGTTCTGCTGCCAATAAGTCATCAAACCACGTTTTAGCATTAATGACAGAATAAATGTAGGTTGCTCGGTGATCAGCGTTTTGTCCTGCTGAAATGGCTGTTGTAGGACCACAGCCAAGTAATTTATGAATGTCCTGGGGAAGCTTGGCGATAAAGACCGGAACAACTTCATCACTTTCGCCATAGTAATTCTTCATGGGAGTATGGCTTCTCCATTTATAGGCCTGCAAGGTTTCTAACGTTCTCCAATAAAGATTGTTTCCTAGATTACCGCCCGACATGAAGTTCGTATTGAGGATTTCCGGAAGCGTTGTTTTTGTAAGCTTGCTGAACGTGGTATAATCAATCGTGTTGTTGTAAAAACTCCTCACTGCCTCAATGTATGCAGGGCGTATTGCCAATGCAGCAAGGCCATCCTGCCGTAGATAGTATTCCTGAGCTAGTATTTGCAAAACTACACATGCAGGTATATACACGGCATCACCGCTTTGATAGTTGTTCATCCACTTATCATACAAAAGATATCCATCGCACGGAGCGCTTGCGGTTGTAGCGGCGGTTACGGTGATGCCCAAGGATTCAAGTTTTCTTAGCAAAGTCAATGTGGCCCATCCACCTTGTGACCAACCATGTATGAATAGTTTCCCTGGTTTAATCATCTTGTCCGCTAGCACGTTTGTTGCAGCAAACCACATATCCACACAAGCCTGCTCCGTGCTTTCTTTGACCAAATAACTGTCAGGCAAGTCGGACAAACCCTTCCCAAAGTAGTCGGCACCGATCACGATATAACCCTGCGAGGCAAAACGGGCGACCATTAGCTGCGTCTCGCTTGATTCATCGGGAAAAGAAGGAACCCCCGTCTTGGTGAAGACGGTTCCATGCTGATAGGACACGATGGGCATTGAATTCAGACCCGTCTCAGGAACCGCTACCAAGCCTGATGCAATCGTCGGCTGGTTATCGAATTCGGGAACGACGGAACGGTATTTTACTCGGTACAGACTCACGGGATATTTGGCAGGTGGAAAGCTCCCCTTGAAGTCAGCGTACTTCATCGTTGATGATGTCAGGAACTCCTCCAGCCCCTGACTCAGAATACTGTTTAGTTTGTTCAGGTCGTATGTTTTGATGAGCTGATACTGTGTGCCTGACTTTACGTCTATGTAAGCATTCGACACTTGAGATCTAGACTGAGAACAAATGCTCAAACAGAGCAGAAAGCTAAGTGTTATGTGTTTCATGTTTAACGGCTAACCGTGAAAAGCAATTTCCAAACATCTTTGATGGGTGTTGAGGCGCGTTCCTCAACGAGTCCATACGCCTCAATATGCACAGGTGCTCTAAGGAAAGCAAGGTCTTTACGAGCCTCTTTGCACAAGTATGACGAGTTAAGCGTAAGAGCCTGTATCTCAGCAGATTATCAGTCACAGGGAAAATACAATCGAGTGATCCATCCATCAACCAAAACCGTGAAACCATGAACATCAACATCTCATTCAACACCGACGGAACCGCTCAATGCCTCTGGCCCGAAACCTTGCCGTTACATGAAATCGGCAGGCTTCAAATCACCAGGGCCAGCAACATCGAATGATATAAGCCCTCCGTGGTGCCGAGAGAATGGCGTAGCCCCTGCATGCTCCTCAGCACCCAAAGCCCTTGCTGTTGAAGTAAAGGCTGCCAAAGACATTCTCCCCCATCGCCATCATCTGGCCACGAACGCGCATTCTCCCATTAGGACCATGCGCGGATTTGTGGGCTGAAATCAATCCGCAACATCCGACCCAAGCACGATTAACCGCTTGGAATCCTAACCGTGGAGAAAATGAGCCCCATGTGGAAGCGGCTCATGGCTTTAAGCAACTCTGGCGGCAGGTACTGGGCTCTCTCGATGGTTTGTTGTTCCTCCATCCCAAAATCCAACAGCATATTGTCCACCCCCACCCTCTTGAGCCGCTCAAACTCTTTCCGGTTACGGGACAGAAACTCCAGTGCAGGGCCAATCTGAAATTGGAGGTGTGGTTCCTGGGTGGCGCTGACCATGTGGACGAAACCTGAATCTGGTCGCGCAATCTTTTGCGGGTTGTCGCGGGGCGGTATCTGCCCCTTCCGGAATACCGTCGCGATCTTGCCCTTGAATGGACTGCCCGGAAAATACGCATCCACATCAAAATTCAAACCACTGGCCACGAACATGCAGGTGCCCATGAGATGAGGATGCTGGTTCGTGGCTGGAAATCAAACAAAATCATCAACATCAATAAGAAAGGAAAACAAATGACAATGAAAAACAACATCATCAACTACATAAGAGCCGGATACCCAGGGCTTTATCTTGTGTCCCCAGAAGAGAAATGCAGCCTTGGGCTGGATTCCTCTTTGTTTCGCTGCCATCACGCTTAGAGTCTTGCGCTGCAACCTTCGCACATCATCTTTTCCCTGGCATCGTCTGCATCCAAAGGGACAAAAACGCTGCCTTGTATGGGATTCT
>JBAXTC010000508.1:0-5931 GCA_037130375.1 Verrucomicrobiota bacterium
CTAGCGCCGGTCGGCGCAGTCGTTGTGAGCATCCGGGGTGGGCAGGATGCGAGCTGAAAGAGCGCCGCCGTCAAGGCTCACAACGTATTCGCCATGGAGCAGTTGGTTGACCTGCGAACGGGTGAGGGTCACGTCGTGGAAAAAGGCGGTGTGGTCGCTGGTGCTGACGAGGGGCTGGCCAAGGTGGGAGACTCGGCGGTCTGTCGGGCGACGGTGGTTCGGGTCGAGGATTTGGGCAGAGGAGAATTGGCCGGCAAGGCTGAGTTGGGCGTCGTGAGGAGCGCGCTTGCACCCGGGGTGCTCCAGGCCGCTCTGGACGGTGGGTCGCCGGCTATCCAGGCGCCTAACGACTGCACCGAGGAGTAGTAGCCGCTGACCAAAAACTCATTTGTCCCCGCCGCCTGGACGTGGAATGGCATCCAAGAGCCACTCATGGGAGCGTCCGCTGTAACGAGCATTGGACCTATCGGGAAAACAAAGTCGTCCGTGCCGTCGCTGTCGAGATCCACGTTCTGGCTGAGGGGGATTAGGAACGGTGGAGGCGGAGAGGTGTGTGCCGCACCAAGGCGACCGCTTCGTTGGACGTCATGTTTATTGGGCCGTCGTCTTGATAATTAAGGGAGGGTTCAGACCGGTGAATTTGAGATGATGTAAGCCATTGAGATCCAAAGGCTAATGCAACGTGAGCCAGGCCGACTAAAGCATCTGTGTAGTGGACGGCACGGTTGAAACGGAAGCCTTGAACCTGCAATCGTTGAAAATCATCTCCGGCGGCTAAACCGGGGCTGACCGTGCTGGGTTGGATTGGGCCATCAAGAACGGCATCCCTCATGGTGGCTGGTGTCCAGAGGGCAGAATGGCTGAGGTTGGTCCGATTGATGCGAAGTTGAAGTGTCGAGAATCAGGTCGCTGAAGCATGAAATTGGGACAGAACCAAACCGATGGAATATGAAGGAATCTCACAATCGTCTCGATGGTGAACCCGGCACTGGAGGTGGAAATCAGTGTGGAATAATCTTCGCCAATCGATCTTTACGCATGTTAATCCCGTGTGGCGCCGTCTTGAACATCAGATCGTCCTGTTGGGTATCATGGTCACCGACTGTGACAATACCGCCGCCTGAAAGAAAATGGACGAATTCGTGCGCCAGCGTGATCTCTCGCTTCTCGGTTGTGATGGACGCATCAATCATCGTCACATTGCTCTTGGTGATGCCGTTCGAGTGAGGGCCATCGATCCCCCAGACAAACATCACGTGGTATTCAGCCTGGCCGTCCATATCGGATTGGGCAAAAATGTTAAATCTGTTAATGTCGATTTTGTTCTGCAGGTCGTCACGGCAACTCAGGTCGCGCAGAAGCCCCTGTCCGCTCTTGGTCATCCAAACATCGCATTGGGCGCCGACGATGCCGTTCACCTGATCTATCAGACTGTCAAGGGCGGCGAGCGAAACATCGGGGCGGGCGGGATCCACCCCCCGCCGGCCCTTGGCGTCGATCAGATTATAGAATCGCGTAATGACAAAGCGAACCGGGACCGCCTTCAACGAAACGGAATCCACTTTAGTCCCGCCGGCGAGGAGGATCAGTTTGCAGTCTCCAGGTGCGACTGACTCGATGACCGCCACGCCTTGTCGGGTAGCGTTCATCTTGAGCGACATATCCTGACTCACAATCTTACAGATGCCAGGAGGCTGGATGTCGAAGCTCATCGCGGTCACGGCAGATGCCCCGTCTTGCACTGAAAAGATCTTCCGGGTCGGAACGCCGATTCTCTGGAAACTAGCTGCCGCGTCAAAGCCGAAGTGATGGACCAGTTTAACCTTGCCGGGAACCGACGGCACCGCCCCGCCGGCGCGGATGGCAGCAAGATCATAGTCAATAGAATTGACAATCTTAGGATTTGCCATAGTAATGATAGAAACTCGCTTTGACGCTACGCGAATCAGGAAGAATCACTTTTGCCGCAATTTGCATATCTGCCGTGAATTTACCCCTTTCCGGGCAGATTGCAACTATACTTATATGTCCCAAGAACTTTCTTTATACCACAGCAGGACAGATTAATACTGATCTGCGGTTCAGAAACTCATCGGCACTTCACTGAGGGCCCGGCCGAGCACATCCAGCGAGGCAACTGTCGCAGCAGAAACTTCGCGCCCTACCAGCTCCGTGCTGGCCAGGTTTTCGAGGCGATTCTTGCAGGACTTGAGGTCCAGCCCGGCAAAGAGATGCTCGGAAAGGCGGCAGCCGTGGATCAGGCTCAACAGGATGGTATCGCGCGGCGCGGGCAGCTCGTTTCCCAGGATGAGCTGACTGAGCCGCGTGCGGACTTCCGTGCGTTCTTTCCCGTCGATGGTCGGGTACCGGCGGACGCTGAAAACCCAGAGCAATCGGTGTTCTGCCCGGCGCAGGATGCCGCGCTGGATGAGTCGGTCCACGGCCACCTGGTAAATATCATCCTGTCGGAGAGCCAATTCGCGCAGCCAAAACATCACAGACTTGGGCTCTGGCGCCGCCTGGAAATGGCGCAGCCAATGGTCGAGCAGGTGGTCACCCGTCGGAGCCGGGTTGGTGACTATGAGCTGGTGCAGATCGGTATCGATTCGGTTTGCGAGCGACAGGTCGAGGATGATCGCGCCGGATAGTCCGTAGCCCAGGGCGTTAAGCGGCAGATCAAGCTGCTGTCCGGTCTTGTCGTCCAGCGCAAGTAAGGCGAGTTCTTCCACCAGAGTTAGCTCGGGGGAAAGTTTGGGAGTGTCAGAGGCAGGCATTGGCAAGGGTGTCGTGGACCTCCAGGAGTTCGTGGAAGTTGGAAAGCTGGAATATATTTCTCACTTGCGGAGACAACGCGGCGAAGCCGCAACGCCCGCCGGCGGTTTGCAGTTGCCTGGCGGTGGCAAGGAAGACCCTTAGACCCGCACTGCTGATGTATTCCAGCCCGGAACAATCGATGACAACCCGCCGCACGCTCTCGGGCTGCAAGCGGGCAATTCGCGCCTCCAAGGTGGGCGCAGACAAGCCATCCAGCTTCCCGCTGATAGCCAGCACAAGGACGGCACCAGACCGTGCTTCACGAATGTCCATAAAGGCGGGAAATGATGATCAGGCAGAACGGGGAGCGCAAGCGCAAAACAGCCTGCATTGAAGGGTTCGTTTCGCCACTTGCGACACAGTGGGCACCCCCGGTCCAATTCGACCGCTGGCGAGGCTTGCAGCCGGGCAATTATTATCGGGCGCGAAACTTGACTTGATAGCGCCAGTTTGCCAGCGTGCTCCTTGTAAACGGACGATTGATCGCGAGGCTATTTATGAATGAAGTGAAGATTGAGCACAGGAATGAAAGAGGGGTGAGTGTCGGTCGTATCGCAGGCCGCTTGGACATGCAGGGGGCTGCGGTCATGGAAACCTACGCGCAACAGCGTCTCAGCGCTGGTGAACTGTGTTTGGTTTTGGATTTGGCTGGCGTGGACTACATCAGCAGCGCGGGTTTGAGGTCTTTGCTGGTGGTGGCGAAAAAGGTGCAAGTTCTCAACGGCTGCCTTGTCGTGTGCGGTCTGATGCCCATGGTGCTCAATGTGATCAATATATCCGGCTTTCAGCAGTTGTTGAAGATATGCGTGACCGCCGAGGAAGCCGTTGCCGCCGCAGCCAGTTTGCCCGAGTGAACTGACCTGGCGATTAGCGCTGCCCCGGGCAGGAGAGAGTCGCGGCGTTGTTGGAATCACGGTTTGCTTGAAGAGGAATTTATGAACGAGAATTACACGGTTTCCCGCTATCTCATCAGCCGCCTGCATCACATCGGGATCAAGCACCTTTTCGGGGTTCCCGGAGACTATAACCTCGATTTCCTGGACGAGGTGCTGGCAAGCCCGATTCGCTGGGTGGGCAATTGCAATGAGCTGAATGCCGGTTACGCAGCGGATGGCTATGCCCGTCTGAATGGAGTGGGTGCGGCGGTGGTGACGTATGGCGTGGGAGGGTTGAGTATTCTCAATGCGGTGGCGGGAGCTTTTGCGGAGCATGTGCCGGTGATCATCATCAACGGCGCGCCCCCAGCGCGGCGCCGCGAGTCCGGCGCCATGGTGCATCACCTTGTTTCCAATTACTATTTGCAGCTCGACATCTACCGGAAAATAACAGCCGATGCGGCCCTGCTGGCTGATCCCAAGACCGCCCCGGATGAGATTGACCGGGTGATAAGGAATTGCCTGGCCCTGAAACTGCCTGGCTACCTCGAGCTTCCGGCCGATATTACGCGCGCACCGTGCCGCGCCCCCGGGGAGTTTCTTCCAGCCGCTTCCTTAACTTCCAACCAAGAGAGCCTGACCGAGTGCGTCGCCGAGGTCGCGGAGATGCTCAACAAGGCGAAGAATCCGGTCATACTCGCCGGTGTGGAGTTGCTCCGCTTCGGACTGGGCAAAGAGACCCTAAGCCTGGTCGAGACCATCGAGGTTCCCTTTGCCACAATGCTCAGCAGCAAATCCGTGCTCCCGGAGCTGCATCCGCAGTTTGTGGGCATCTACCAAGGTGGCTGGAGCAAGGAGTTGGTGCGCCGGCAGGTGGAGGATTCCGACTGTCTTCTTTCGCTTGGGGCCTGGATGACCGACTTGGATACGGGCTTATTCAGCATCAATCTCGACGCCCGGCGGATGATCAGCGTTGGAAATGGCCAGGTCCGCATCGGCTGTCACTTTTACCATGAGATACAACTGCGGGATTTCATTCGGGAACTGGCCCCGGCAGTTCAACCCCGTTCTTACCAGGCGTCCCACCCGGCGGGGGCGTATCATCCCAAACAGCATTTTGTGCCCGTACCAGGCTGCGGGCTGACGGCACTTCGACTCTACGAGTGCCTGAACTATCATTTGGACGACCAGATGATTCTGATTGCTGAACCCGGCGATGCCTTTTGTGCAGCCCCGGAATTCAACATCGAGGAAGCGGAGAACTTTATTGTCCAGGCCTATTATTGTTCCATCGGATTCTGCACCCCAGCAGCTTTAGGCATCGCGTTGGCGCGCCCAGGGAAACGTCCGTTTGTACTCTCTGGTGACGGCGCCTTCCAAATGACCGCACAGGAGGTTTCCACACTGATCAGGGAACGTTGCCCCGCGGTGATTGTGATCATCAACAATGATGGATATTTGATCGAGCGTAAACTCCACCAGGACGGAGCGTACAACGACATCCAGATGTGGCACTATGCAAAACTGCCAGCGGTGTTTGGCGACGAGTCCTTCGTGATCGGCTTGCGGGTCACCACGGAGGAAGAGCTGGAGCAGGCCATGCGAACCGCTGTCAGCACGAAAGATAAGCTGGTGTTTATCGAAGCCAGCTTGCCGAACCGGGATTGCTCCGCGGGCCTGGATCGTGTTGGGCAGGCCTTTCGGCAGGCACAAAAGAAATAAGACGCCAAGAGGGGTTCGGACGGCATGGGTTGTTCCAACTTCTCCGGCTCAATCTAGACCTTTTTCAGGATAATTCCCTCGATCACGTTTACGGTGTGCTCGATGCAAGACGCGACCACTTCGAGGCGGTCATAGATCTGGCTCCATTTCAGAACCTCCAACAGGTTCTCGACACCGCCGACGGCCGATTCATAGATTTCCCCCAGCCCCACCAGGAGGAACATGTCCGCCTGCTTCTTGAGTTTTCGCACTCGTTCGCAATTTGCAACACCGTCCCCCTTGCGCACGATGACCTCCAGCAGGGGCACGATCTCGGTGGTCATCTCGCTCAGGCAGGCGGCCTGGCCTGCGGCCCCTTTCTGGATTTCGCGGAATCCGTAAAGGCCAATGCGACTGGACACAGCGCCAACCGCCTGGAGGGTGCGCGCGAAGGCGCGGTTCAGCTCGCGGATATCCTCCCGTTCGAGGGGTTGCATGAACGTCAGCGAGAGCTCGCGCTCGATCTCCCGACAGGTCGTGT
>JBAXTC010000509.1:0-5916 GCA_037130375.1 Verrucomicrobiota bacterium
GCGGAGATCGTTGTTGGTTGCGGTTCCTATAAACATGCCGCTCCTACGGAGCTGGGGGTGTCCCGGCGGCGCCGTTGCTATAAACATGCCGATCCTGACGGAGTTGTCGGGGGCGGCCCCTCGTGCATAGCTCCGTAGGAGCGGCATGTTTATAGCTGAGGCGCCCCCCCGAGAACCAAGCTCCGTCAGGAGCGGCATGTCGGATTGGGGAGCAGACGAATGGTTCCATGCCGCTCCTGACGGAGCTTGCGGAGATCGTTGTTGGTTGCGGTTCCTATAAACATGCCGCTCCTACGGAGCTGGTGGGGTCCCGGCGGCGCCGTTGCTATAAACATGCCGATCCTGACGGAGTTGTCGGGCGCGGCCCGTCGGGCATAGTGGCCGCGAAAGAGGCTCTCGACCATGACGAAGCCCGTTTCCATCCGTCTCATCCGTCATCCGTGGTTTCTGAACTGCCAGCTTTAGGTTAAACCCTAAAAACAGGAGTTGGAACCACGGATTCATCAGGATTGAAATCGTCCCCATGAAGCCGATGAAAGAGATGCGTGGCTTTTTGAAGGGCATGAACCGCGACTTTGAACGCGAACCTGACCGCCTGTGAACGTCGTGGATTCATCCGGGTGAATTGAGTATTTCACTCAAACCACCCGAAGATTTTGTGAGGTAGAGTTGCAATCTGCCCGGAAAGGCGCAAATTCACGGCAGATATGCAAAATATGCCGAAAGCGGTTCTCCCTGACGCGCGTAGCATCAAAAGCAAATTCCCATCAGTAGTGTCGCTGGCAATCGTGGTTCTGGCGGTGCTCCTGGCCTGCGGGACCGCTTGGGCCAGGGCCCCAATTCGCATCGAGTGCGTCGGCGACTCGATCACGGCCGGCTACACCGACAATCCGACCTGGCATGTGCCGTTTGAGTTCGGCTATCGCAGCGGCCTATGCACGCGGCTGACCAATGCGGGTATTACCTTCCAATTCGTCGGGGCATCTCCCGAACCGTGGAACGGGGTGTTCGGCGTGCCCACGAACACGCCATCGCTCGATCTCAGGACGGTTGGACAGGACCATCATCGCGGCTACGGGGGATGGGGCACAAGCAGCGTTCTGAGCAACATTCGCGGCTGGCTCGCCGCGGACAATCCTGACGTGATCCTCTTGATGATCGGCATCAACGACGGCGGGAGCGTCACCGCCCGAACGACCCTGAGCAACATCGTGCAGACCACCAACGCCACCGCGGTACAGCTCTTCTTCCGCGTCAAAGTGGAGTGAACTTACGACCCTTGTATGGCTCACTGGTTCGGGGTCGATCTAGACGGTGCCGGTGATAACCGCCGCGCGCAGGCTACGGCGCTGCCGGTCGCGAGTGAGAAACAATCTGGCCCGCTCAAGGAAATTCTTGTGGTCAAGTCTCTGAACCAGCGTGCCCCCTATGTCGGAGTGCGCGCGGTGAACGCCCGCCATGCTCCAGGCGGCCTCGGTTCGACAAGCCGCACTCGCGCTCCTCAAACCACCTGAAGATTTAGCGGTAATAGTTGCAATCAGCCCGGAACGACGTAAATTCACGGCAGATATGCAAAATATGCCGAAAGCGATTCTCCCTGACGTGCGTAGCGTCAAAAGAAAATTCTTATCACCGGCACTTTCATTCCTGCTATTCTTCACTTGGCACCACGCTACCGCGCAAAGCGTAACCTTCACATCGAGCTTGTTCGCTTTGGCCGGCGGGGGTGACGCAGGTCCGACCTGCATCGCGGTGGCAGATGTCAATGGCGATGGCAATCTGGATATGATCGTTTCGAACTACGGCTTTCGCTGGGCCCTGCCGAGTGATCCGGGCGGGTGGAACACCACGCTTGAGGTGCTGACCAACAACGGCAGCGGGACCTTCATCTATAATGCGACGATCAATGTGGGTAAGGGACCCGCTTCCGTGGTGGCAGCCGATGTCAACGGCGATGGGAAGCCGGATTTGGTTTGCGCCAATCAAACCGACGCCACCCTGACGGTAATGACCAACGATGGCAGGGGCGGTTTTAACTTCAACGCAACGCTCTCCGTGGGCGCTAAACCTAATTCGGTAGTGGCCGTAGATATCAACGGCGATGGGAAAATGGATCTGGTCTGCGCGAATAACGGCGGCAACACGCTGACGGTGCTGACCAACGGCAGTAGCGGGGTCTTTGGTAGCAATGCCACGCTCACGGTCGGGCTTGGAGCCTATGCGGTGGTGGCTACGGACGTCAACGGGGACGGCAAAGCGGATTTGGTTTGCGCAGATTTCAGTGACAATACGCTAACGGTGCTGACCAACAACGGCAGCGGAGTATTTGGCACCGATGCCACGATCCCCGTGGGCACCAAGCCGGATGCAGTTGCGGCAGCAGATTTCAATGGCGATGGTAAGCCAGATTTGGTCTGTGTGAACTGGGGGGCCAACACCATGACAGTCCTCACCAACAACGGCAGCGGAGTCTTCGCCGTCAGTGCCACTCTCGGCGTTGGCCTTCAACCGTCCACGGTTGCCGCAGCGGACCTCAACGGCGACGGGAGCCTGGACCTTGTCTGCGCGAATACTGGCGCGAACACCCTGACGGTGCTGACCAACAACGGCAGGGGCGTATTCAGCCAGAATTCGACCCTCAACCAAGGCAACATTCCGAATATCTGGCCGGCGGATATCAACGGCGACGGCAAGCCGGATATGGTCCTTGCAAATTTTCGGGATGGCACGGTGACCGTGCTGAAGAACACCACTGGTTTTGCACCACCAACAATAATCCCCACGCTGAGCATCAAAGCCCAAGGCAACGATGTGCATGTGGCGTGGCCTTCAATGTCGCCGGGTTGGTCTTTGCAGCAGAAGGCGGATTTATGCGCGGCGAACTGGCTGCCCAGCGGCTATGGCGATAGACGCATTGTCGATGATGGGGTTGAGAAGAACCTCACCCTGCCATTTTCAGCCGGCAACCTTTTCTTCCGATTGATCCATCCCTGATGGGGATTGTCCTGTGGTGCGGAAAACAATAGCTGACCTGCGCAGCGCACGAGTGGATGCCGGCGCGCATACCTGCTGAATGAAAATTCACGCCACTGATCTTGTGTCAATTGGAAGGACTGACTCATGACTACGACAGCGGAAATGCTGGCCTTTAGCCGTGGCGTGCGCCCGGTGGTGGAACTCGTCTTCCCGGAGAAGGCCGCCGCCGTGCTGGGTTTTCGTCCGGCACCGGAACTCCAGGCGCGCATTGAAGAACTGGCCGCCAGATGCACCGAAGGACAGTTGACCCAAACGGAGCGCGAGGAAGAGCAAACAGCTCATCGCAATCCTATCCGGCTGCGAACAGCGGCTACCGGTTCATTGTTTTCGTTTCAAGGTGAGCAACGTGATGTCGTCGGACTGTGGCTGATCCCCGGCGTGCGCTCGAACGCTCTGCAACAAAGCGTCCGTGGTTGCGGCGGCGGTGTGGTCTGAGTGACCCGCGAGCTCCTCCAACAACCGGGATTCTCCGTAGAGATTTCCCGCCGCGTCGAGCGCCTCCGTCACGCCGTCCGTGTAGAACACCACCAGGTCGTTTGGTTGAAGTTGTACCGACTGGCTGGGTGCGGGCGGGCCCGTCATGATGCCTGCTATCATCCCCGGCTTGAGCGGCAGGTATTCTGCGCCACCCTCCCGAATCAACACCGGCGGCGGGTGACCCGCGCTGGCGTAGTCAAGTCGTCCGGTTCGCACGTCGTAGATCGCACATAAGAGGGTTACAAACATGGTGTGCGGATTGTGCGTGGCCAGCGCATCGCTGACTCGACGCAGGATTTCCTCCGGACGACGTGATTCGGGAGCCATCGCGCGCACCAGGGTCATGGTGACTGCCATGAACAACGCGGCGGGAATTCCCTTGCCGGAAACATCGCCCATGACCGCAACCAGATTCCCGTCGGGCATCGGCAACAATTCGTAGAGATCGCCACCTACTTCCTGTGCGGGATGCAAGATGGCGTGCGCCTCCAGTCCGGTGCCATCGGTGACCGTCGAAACGTCTGGCGGCAGGATGCCCATCTGAATTTCACGGGCGATCCGCAACTCGTGGGCGATCTGTTCCTTAACGCCGTCCACATACGCCTTGGCTCGCAGCAGTGACCTTACGCGCGCTTTCACTTCAAGGATCGCGAAGGGCTTGACCAGGTAATCGTTGCCTCCAACCTCAAAGCCCTTCGTCTTGTCCTGCACCTCTTCGAGCGAGCTGAGGAACATGACGGGAATCTCCCGCGTGCGAGGGGAAGCCCGCAACCGCCGGCAAACTTCGTAGCCATCGATGCCGGGCATTATGATGTCAAGCAATACCAGGTCCGGCAGCAACTTCTCCGCGGTGCGGATCCCCGTTGCCCCGTCGATCGCCACACTGAGCTGGTAGTCTCCGCGCAAGGCCTGGACCAAGACGTCAACATTCGCCGACACGTCGTCCACGATCAGGATGCGGCTTTCGGAGAGTTCTTTCATGGCCGCGAGTTTATGGTTTGCTCCAGCCGGGCTTGCGCGTCGGCGAAAGCGTAGCCTTGGACCAGTTTCTCGAACTGCGCCCAGGATTCGCCTGGAAACAGCGGAAGCAGCGCCGCCCGGTTTGACTCGATGAATTCCACTGTGTTGGGGTCGAATTGAGTCAGCAGTTTTTACTGATAAGAGACTGACAAGAATTTGCTTTTTGTGCGCCCGCTCGTACCAGGCGCTGCGCGGGTGATGGAGAATCGGTTTCCAGGCTCAGTAAGCATGGTGCGACCTTATCAAATGGCAGGCGCACCGTCAATCGCCGATTTTGCCCGTCTTTGGCCGCCCTGGCTCGGACAAGGCCGCGGAAGGTCAGCCTTGCGTGTTATAACTTCTGTGGTTACGTTGCGCCGATGGTTCTTGAATTGAAGTTGCGCAAAGTCGGCAATTCTGTTGGGGTGGTGCTGCCGAAGGAGGCGCTCGCCCGGCTGAATGTGGGCGAGGGTGATACCGTCACGCTAACGGATGCGCCGGAAGGCGGTTTGCATGTGACCCCCGCAACGAAGGGCTGCGAGCAGTTTGCAAAGCAGATGAACGCGGCCGAAGGCGTCATCCGCCGCTACCGGAACACGTTGCGCGAGCTGGCCAGGTAGATTAGAGATGCTGCGGTATAGTTATTTCCGTTACTCCAAGTGGGAATCAGGTGCCTTGCCCGTGGAGCCGATTCCGCAAAGACCCGCGGAATCCCCCCCGAGCGTCCGCACATAATGCCAACTTACAATGTGGGGATGCAGCCCGAGGTTGATCCACGTTTCACACTCGCGGTTGAAATCTCCCTTCTGACGCTCGGTCTCAAAGAGATCTGGTTGCGGGATCTTGACCGCAAGGTTGATATTCGAGCCCCTGTGGAAAACCCGATACACCAACCCTTTAGCCGCGGTGGTGACGGCGAAACGCCCGGGCGATGCGGAACCATCTCCGGCGGCAGTCCTCGGTGGCGGTGAAGACCTCGAAGTTGCGGTTGATCTTGGCATTGAGGCGATAGCGGTAGATGACGATGTCCGCGGGCCATTCCAGAGACATCTTGCGCGACGACCACCATGCTCCCATTGCCTGCGACGACTCACGCAAGGGCTTCAAGCTTACCGATAGCCTGCGGGAAAACCGTGGTTTCACCAAATGGTTCTGACCAGACCGGACTGCTGGATGCGCTCGTCTTTGGTTACCACCGTGATGACTGCAACGCCCGTTTTCGTCTCGTTCTCAATCGCCTGCCGGGCGGCGGCGGAAAGCTTTGGTGACTGGCTGGCCCACCAAATCCAGGCGTGCGTATCCAGCAGGATCATGACGCCGCTCCCCACGGCACACCAGTGGGGGACACCAAGTCGCCTTCCGCCACAACGCTGCCCGCCAGGCTGGCTTCTGTCCGTTTCCGCA
>JBAXTC010000051.1:0-19497 GCA_037130375.1 Verrucomicrobiota bacterium
GAACCTTGAACCTTGAACCTTGAACCTTGAACCTTGAACCTTGAACCGTTGAACCTTGAACCTTGAACCTCGAACCTTGAACCTTGAACGCGCCCGGGCCGCCGCCCGCGCGCCCAGCAGGGAATGAACCGCAGATGGCGCAGATGAACGCAGATGGGAGCGCGCCCGGCCCGGCACCCATCAAGGTTCCATTTTGTTCCAGTTTGCCGCAAACCGGAACAAAATGGAACCTTGAAGACCCTTGCCGCACTACTCGTTTACGAGGTTCACTCGCAATCCGACGGGCGCGGGTCTGCCTTGGCTTCCTTTATCGCACGCTCAAGCACCCGCACAAGCCCCAGGTTCGGGCTGCGGTCAGGTGTCCAGGCGGAATCGCGACTTGAGTTCCGGCGCGATCGTGATACAGAGACGGCATGACAACGAAGACAGCAAGCATTGCGGCACCGGCTGACGATGCCGCCAAGCACAGGGCGTCCGTGGACCAGTGTAGCGTCAAAAGCAAATTGCTGAGCGCCAAGGTGAAGTCTTGCTCCTCAGAGGGTGAAAGTCCCTCAGGTTTGGGGCTGAAAATCCCCAGAGTTTAGAACCAAAGAACTAGATGGACAGGTCTAACTGCTGCTGAAATACGCCAACCGAAGCGCTCAATAAGGCAAGAACCATGAACGACCCAATGACCGCCGCCGATCCGGTCCAGCTTTTCAGGGAAACCTGGACCACCTACCAAAAGATCATCGCCAGCGACTACATGTTCCACCGGGAACTCACTCGGGCCATCGCCTCCTCGCTCATGACTCTGCCCGATACCCCCCTATCCGTTCTCGATCTGGGGTGCGGTGATGCCAGCCAGATCACCGGTATCCTGAACGCTCATCATATAGCCGAATACCGCGGTTGCGATCTCTCCCTTACGGCCCTTGAACTTGCCCGGCACCACCTGGAACCGCTGGGAAGCCGGGTGGTGCTGCTCTGCGAGGACATGCTCTCAGTTCTGCGGCAGGCCCCGGGGAACCACTACGACTTGGTCTTTTCCAGCTTTGCCCTGCATCACCTCTCCTCTGAGCACAAATCCGAATTCTTCACGCACAGCCGGCGTGTCCTCCGGGAGAACGGCTGCGTAATTCTGCTCGACATCATGCGGGAAATCGATGAAACGCGGCAGGACTATCTTGACAAGTACTTTGCCGCAGCCGCTACACAGTGGACGGAACTGGCAGGCGTTGAACTGTCTCGTGTCGAGAATCATGCGCGAAACTGTGATTTCCCTGAAACCGCGGCAGCGCTTCAAGGCATGGCGCTCTCCGCGGGCCTGGACGATGCCGAACTGCTGGATAAATGCACCTGGCATCAGGCCTGGCGCTACCGCCTCCGGCAGTAGGGTTCCCCGCGAGTCGGGGTGACACTTGGGCCGAGTTTTTCCGGCGAAGGCGGCTTGGACGCGGCTGCTCACAGCCTTGCCTTTGCTGGCGTCAAAAAGTTGTCATCCGAACCAAGATGGGCTTTATTGAAGGCATGAAGCCTCGACGGGAAGCCCAGGCAGGCGGTGAAAGGTGCAAGTCCTGCCTCGGCAATGGATGGTTGGGCCGTGTAGTGATGAATGTTGGCGGCGCTTTGGGTTGACAGAGGTCTCCAATGGGACCATATAGAGGCCGTATGCAAACTCTGACGATTACCGACGCCAAGAAGAATTTGGGCCGCTGGCTCCTGGCGGCAGCCGAGGGGAAGGACATTGGCATCATCTGCGGGGCCGACATTATCGCGCTGCGAAAGGTGACGGTGGAGTCCGCCGATTATGCGCAGCGGCAATACGGTGTAACGGACGGGCAACTCGACGCCTTCTCGCGATCCACAGACCGTCGCTATCAGAAACTGAAACACGACGGGAATCTGACTGTCACCACCCACGAGGAGCTCAGAAGGCTGCTTGCAAAAGCCGCTCGCGATTGACCCGGACGTGATGAAGCGCTTAAGCGGTCTGCCCCCGCGCCAGCGGGCGGAGTGTCTTTCGGCGTTGTGCGATCTGTGTGAAACCTTCGGCCGCCCTCATGTTCATGGTGGGTTGGGCATCTGCATCCCGCCATGAGCACGGTCGCCGAAATCGAAGCGGCGCTCCCACAGTTGAGCACCGAACAACTCCTGCGCGTCGAGCAGGCGTTGCACCATCAGTATCGCCAGCGGGGCGGCAACCTCATTTACGATGATGCCTACGGCGTGGTGCCGCACACCACGGCCCTGCGTGGGAGCCGTTTTTAGGTGGTAGTGCCGGTGCCTTGGTTGGAGCCGGGTGCTTTCGACGTAATAGATGAAGATGAACAGCGAAGACGGGAAGACGGGAAGCACGACTACCGGCACCGCTCCGTCACTCCCAGTCCGCCGGGCGAAGGTCTTCCAGGCATTCCTGCTAATGGGCCAAAGTCAATGGGCTCGGCGGGCAAACCGCGGGCGGGCGCACGTCGATCTTGCCCGTCACCACGTCCGCCACCATCTGCGGCTGGTAGAAGTGGCGGGTGAAGCTGATTTCGTAGCCGATTTTGGTAACGTCCGCCTTGATCCACGCATCGGGTGTGGGAGGTCGGCGGCGGAGAGTTTGAGGGCGAGTTTCTCTAGCTTCGAGGCGCGCGGTGGGACACCGGCAAACATGTAGCCACTTGGCGTTGCCACTGATCGCGGAAAACTCACGAAACCCTTGATTCTATTGGATGGCGACCCTAATGGGAATCGAACCCATGCTACCGCCGTGAAAGGGCGGTGTCCTAACCGCTAGACGATAGGGTCGGCTAAGAGCGATCAAATATAGCCAGCGCACGGCGGATGTCACGCAAATAAACCGGGAAAAACAATGGCACCATGGCTGGCTCATGAAGTCTCCAAGGCGCGGGATTCTCCGGGGTTGACCAGGGTGAACGCATGGCGTCGGTGATCCATGCCCATTTCGCAGCCGGCTGCGGTTGGAAAACGGTCTTGCCGAAATGGGCTGCGTCGAGGATGATGCGGCCAGTTGCAGCGGTTTTCGGTCTGCCGCAGACGGAGCAGGCTGCGCGAGCAAATTGAATCTGAATCTTTCTCATGCTAAATATGTCCAGAAATCCTTCCTTCCAGAGAATTGCCAAGCGCTTACGCTCGGCCTGCTTCTGTCTTTTGTTACTCGCCGTTTTGGCGCCGAAACCCGCGCTCCCGGCAGTTGCCGCCGGATCGGGCCTGGTGCCCGCTCAGCTTCGTTGCGAATACCTCGGCAATCGGCCGACCATTGACGAGCTGCGTCCGCGCCTGAGCTGGCTCATTCAGTCCAGCGAACGCGGTCAGAGGCAGAGGGCCTATCAAATCCTGGTCGCCGGAGACGCCGACTCGCTTGGAAAGGATCGCGGGGATTTGTGGGACAGCGGAAAGGTGTCCAGCGACAAAACAACCGGCATTGCCTATGGCGGCAAGCCTCTAACTTCAAGGGAACGTTGCTTCTGGAAGGTCAAGGTCTGGGACCGGAATGGCAAAGCCTCGCCCTGGAGCGAGCAGGCATCGTGGACGATGGGACTGCTGAAGCCTGGGGATTGGAAGGGGGAATACATCAGCTTTCGCGACGAGTCACCCGTGCATAAGTCGGCGCAGTCGCTTTTCCTGCCGCCGGCGCGGCAGTATCGGAAAGAGTTTATGGCGGCAAAACCCGTCCGCCGCGCGACGATTTATGCGACGGCACTGGGCATTTACGAGCTGCATCTGAACGGCGAACGCGTCGGGGATGCGTACTTTGCGCCGGGTTGGTCCGATTATCACCAGCGCGCCTACTACAACGCTTACGACGTGACTCCGATGGTGAAAGAGGGTGTCAATGCGCTCGGCTCATGGCTGGCCGATGGCTGGTACTCGGGCTACATCGGGTTTGGTCTGCTGACCGGGATCGGCACAGAGGGCATCGGTCGTTACACTTATGGCAAAACGCCGGCCCTGATGGCGCAGCTCGAAATCGAGTATGCCGACGGTTCGTCACAGACCATTGCAACGGACACTTCCTGGAAGGCAACCGGGGCGGGACCGATCCAGGAGGCGGATTTCCTGATGGGTGAACGTTATGATGCCCGCAAGGAGATGCCCAGTTGGTCGAAGCCAGGGTTTGATGACAGCCAATGGGAACCGGCGATTCGAGCGGAGGATAATGGAAACGTCAAGGCGACCTTTCGCGAGTTCCAGAATCCGACTCCGGGCAATAAGCTGACGATACAGAGCCGCGAGGTGGACCTGGGGTTCAAGCGTCCACCCAAACTTGAAGCATTTCCCGGAGTGCCGGTGCTCGCCATCGAAGAGATCAAACCTGTCGGCATCACCGAGCCGACCAATGGCGTCTTCATTTTCAATCTGGGCCAGAACTTCGCCGGCAACGCGCGCCTGAAAGTTAAAGGCCCGGCGGGCACAGAAATTCGCCTGCGTTATGGCGAAATGCTCCATCCCGATGGCCGCTTGATGACGGAGAATCTCCGCAAGGCGCGCGCGACGGATGTTTATGTTTTGCGAGGTGATCCGGATGGCGAAACTTATACGCCGCGGTTCACCTTCCACGGTTTCCAATACGTCGAACTGACGGGCTGCCCGGGCAAACCGGACCTTGACGCGATCACCGGCATCGTCTTGCACTCGGCCACACCAATGACCAGCGGTTTTGAATGCTCCGACCCCATGGTGAATCGTTTGTTCAAGAACATCGTTTGGACCCAGCGCGCCAACTTTCTTGATCTGCCAACCGATTGTCCGCAGCGCGACGAACGATTCGGGTGGACGGGCGATGCGCAGATTTATGTGCGGGCGGCGACGTACAATGCCGACGTGGCGGCTTTCTACAGCAAATGGATACGGGAGCTGATGGAGTCGCAGCGGTCCAGCGGAACGTTCCCGGGATTCGCCCCATACCCCTTCCAGCATGGCTGGGACTTCGGCACCGCCTGGTGCGATGCAGGGGTCATTTGCCCGTGGACGATTTTCAAGGCCTATGGCGACACCCGCATTATCGAACGCTGCTGGGAACCGATGGTGAAATTCATTCAATGGCGCCAGAGTGCGAGCAAGAATTTCCTCGGCGTGGAGCACGGCAACGACTGGGGGGACTGGCTGGCGGTGAACGAAAAGACGCCGCTTGACTACATCGACACAGCTTACTTCGGCTACTCGACGAAGCTGATGGCTGAGATGGGGCAAGCCATAGGCAAAACGAACGAGGCAGCGAAGTACCGCGACCTCTTTGGAAAGATCAAGTCCGCTTTCAACCAAAAGTACGTGAAGCCGGACGGCACGCTGACGCTGGACACTCAGACCGCCTACGCGCTGGCACTCTATATGGACCTGCTGCCGGACAACCTGCGCGTGGCCGCCGCCGCGCGGCTTGCAAAGAAGATACAGGATAACGACACACGAATGAGCACAGGCTTCCTCGGCACCCGGCCCTTGTTGCCAGTGCTCTCGTCCGCCGGCCAACACGACCTGGCTGTGCGGCTCTTCCAGAGCCGGAAGTACCCGTCGTGGGGGTATGAGGTTGAGCAGGGCGCGACCACGATCTGGGAACGCTGGAACAGCTACACCAAGGATAAAGGGTTCGGCGGCGAGCAAAATGCCTCCATGAATTCTTTCTCCCACTATTCGTTTGGCGCGGTGTGCGAATGGATGTTTTCGCATCTCGCGGGTATCGACACCGACGGTGCTGGATACAAGCGCATCATCATCAAACCCTCGCCGCCGTCCCCGAAGAGCAATCCGGACCAGAAGCCCATTGATTGGGTGCGCGCACACTACGATTCCATACATGGCCGCATTGCCAGCAACTGGAAGGTCGCGGATGGCCAGTTCGAGCTGGAGGTGAGCATCCCGGCGAACACGACCGCGACCGTGTATCTTCCGGCGCACAATGCTGCGAGCATCAGCGAAAGCGGCAAGAAGCTGGCTCGGGCCAAGGGGGTGAAACTCCTTCGCATCGAAGGCGATCGGGTGGTGCTGGCAATCGAATCCGGCACTTATCACTTCACGGCCAGTGAAAGCTGAGCAATGAAGGCAGCAGGACGGTGGTCCGGGTTGTTCGGGCTTGCGTGGGGCTTTGCAGCACTTGCTCTCGCGCCTGCCTTGGCCCATGCCCAGCCAGCCGGGCGTCCTGCCAAGCCGAACATCCTTTTCGTACTCGCGGACCAGTGGCGATATGAAACTTTCGGCTACGCTGGCAATCGCGATGTCAAAACCCCGAACCTCGACCGGCTGCAGCGAGAAAGCGTTCACTTTGTCAACGCCGTATCCGCAATGCCGGTGTGCTCACCCACAAGGGCATCGATCCTGACCGGCCAAAGACCGCTCACCCACGGCATCTTTCTGAATGACGTGCCCCTCAATCCGGAGGCGGTTACCATCGGGAAAGTCTTGCACACTGCAGGCTATGACACGGCTTACATCGGCAAGTGGCATGTGGATGGTCATGGCCGTTCAAGTTTCATCCCCCGCGAACGGAGGCAGGGATTTGATTATTGGAAGGTTCTGGAATGCACACACGACTACAACCACTCGGCATATTACGCAGACGGACCGGAACAACTTCATTGGGAGGGCTATGACGCCATCGATCAGACCCGCGATGCGCAACAATACCTCCGCGGCCACGCGCAGTCGCAGAAACCTTTCATTCTCGTGGTCGCGTGGGGGCCGCCACACGATCCTTACTTCACTGCGCCTGAGAAATACCGCGCTCTGTATGACCCCGAAAAGCTAACCCTGCGACCCAATGTGCCTGAGACCGAAGGCGCGAACGCGCGGAAGACCCTCTCCGGTTACTACGCGCACTGCACGGCTCTGGATGATTGCCTCGGGGAACTGCGCCGGACACTGGAGGAAACGGGACTGGCAGAGAACACGCTGCTGGTTTTCACCTCCGACCACGGTGACATGCTGGGTTCGCGAGGCGCATACAAGAAGCAGCGGCCGTTCGATGAGGCGATCCGTGTTCCACTGCTGGTTCACTGGCCAAAAGACCTGGGCACTAAGAAACGTCAACTCGATGCCCCGATCAATTCGGAAGACATCATGCCAACAATGCTCGGGCTGTGCGGAGTTCCGATTCCGAAGACCGTCGAGGGCCTGGACTACAGCCGTTACGTTCGCGGCGGGAAGAACCCGGGAGACGGCGCAACCGTGATTCTTTGCGCCTCACCGTTCGGAGAATGGACGCGCCGGATGGGAGGCAGGGAATATCGCGGCGTGCGCACCACGCGCTACACTTACGTGCGCGACCTGAACGGCCCGTGGCTGCTCTACGACAACCAGATCGATCCCTGCCAGACGAACAACCTGGCAAATCAGCCAAAGTATTCCAAGCTGCAAAGCAAGCTCGAGGCTGCCCTTGCCCGCAAGCTCAAGGAGCGGCACGACGAATTTCTGCCCGGCGACGCCTACATCAAGAAATGGGGCTACGAGGTGGATGCCAACGGCACCGTGCCGTACAAACCGTAAGAAACCTATGATGACGATAATACTGCGGGCCAAACGAAGATCAGTTGTGATGCTGCAGGCGATTGCCTGGGCCTTGTGTTCGCTAATTCCGGTCAGCAGCCATGCCGCTGCCGGGCTGCGTCCACCCTCGGTGCCACTGATTGCCTGCGACCCATATTTCAGCATCTGGTCGCCGGCAGACAAACTGACGGACGCGGACACCGTCCACTGGACCGGCAAGCCGCAGCGGCTCACCAGCTTGGTGCGGATTGATGGCAAGGACTTCCGCCTCATGGGTAAGGAGCCGGCCGCCTTTCCTGCGTTGCCGCAGGCCGGGCTCGAAGTGTTGCCGACGCGGACGATCTACACGTTCGAGGGTGAAGGCGTCCGGCTGACACTCACTTTTATGACGCCCGCGCTGCCGGATGACTTGATGATTTACTCGCGGCCGGTGACTTACGTGACCTGGGAAATGAAAGCCGCTGATGGCAAGGATCACGATATCCGGATCACGTTTGAAACCACGGGCGAACCTGCCGTCAACGTGCCAGGCCAGGAAGTCGTCTCAATGACGGAAGAGCACGGCGACTTGGTGGCCGCGATTGTCGGTTCGAGAGAACAACCGGTGCTCGCGAAGAAAGGCGACGATCTGCGGATTGATTGGGGTTACCTCTATGTGACCTTCCAGAAACCAGAATTCCAGGCTCTGAGATTGAGTGGCCTCCGCCAAGGCCAGCGTGAAATCTTTCAGGAGGGCTTTAAGACCGGTATCGATCTCACGAACCCTGTTTCGGCGGACAGCTTTTTTATCACGACTGAATCCCACGTGGGCAAGGTCGGCTTCAAGCCTGTCTCGCGTTGGCTCATGCTGGCTTACGACGACCAGTATTCCATCCAGTATTTCAAGAAGAACCTGCGGCCGTATTGGAGGCGGAACGGGGATGATGCGGCGGCGATGCTCAAGAAGGCTGCGGCGGACTACGAATCACTGCAGAAGCGCTGCGCCAAGTTTGACGCTGCGATGATGGCAGCGCTCACCAAAGCTGGCGGCGGGAAGTATGCGCGGATTTGTGCCTTGGCCTACCGTCAGTGCTGTGCAGCCAACAAAGTCGTCGCAGATGCCAGCGGTCAGCCGCTTATGTTTCCCAAAGAGAACTTCAGCAACGGTTGCATTGGCACCGTCGATGTGATTTATCCGATGGCGCCCCAGTTCCTGCTCTTCAGCCCATCCCTGACGAAGGCCATGCTCGTGCCGATTCTCGATTATGCGGCTTCACCGCGCTGGCGATGGCCGTTTGCGCCGCACGATCTGGGCACTTACCCGCTTGCTAACGGTCAGGTCTATGGGGGCGGTGAACGCACCGAGCAAGACCAGATGCCAGTCGAAGAGACCGGCAACATGCTGGTCCTGCTCGCCGCACTGGCAAAGATCGAGGGCAACGCCGATTTCAGCGCAACGTATTGGCCGGTTCTGGAGAAATGGGCCGAGTATCTCAAGGCCAAAGGGTTCGATCCGGAGCACCAGCTTTGCACCGATGACTTCGCGGGCCATCTGGCGCACAACGTGAACCTCTCCGCAAAGGCAATTTGCGGTCTCGGCGCGTTTGGCAGTCTCTGCGAGATGCGCGGCGACAAGGCGAAGGCTGCCGAATACGGTAAGCTCGCGCAAGCGTTCGCGGCGAATTGGGTGAAGGAAGCAAACGACGGCAACCATTTCCGCCTCGCGTTCGACAAGCCCGGCACGTGGAGCCAGAAATACAACGTCGTCTGGGATCGCATCCTCGGTTTGAATCTTTTCCCCGCGGCCGCTCTGCGCAAGGAAATGGATTTCTACCAGACCAGCCAGAATACCTTTGGGCTGCCCCTCGACAGCCGCAAAGACTACACCAAGCTCGATTGGACGCTCTGGACCGCGACGCTCACGCAGGATCGGAGGGATTTCGACGCGCTATTGGACCCGGTCTATCGCTTCCTCAACGAAACGCCCAGTCGCGTGCCGATGACCGACTGGTTTGACACGAAGACCAGCAAGATGGTCGGGTTTCAAGCGCGCGCAGTCGTTGGCGGCGTGTTCCTGCAAATGCTTTACGACAGGGCAGGGTGGAAGAAGTGGGCCAGCCGCGACACGACCCGAGCATCGAACTGGGCGCCCTTCCCGAAGCCGCCAACAACGGTCATGGTCGTGCCTACTTCTGAAACGGAACCGGTTTCGTGGCGCTACACCACTCAGGCGCCGGCCGACGGCTGGTTCAAGCCGGAGTTTGATGCATCTTCCTGGAAAGAAGGGCCGGGCGGCTTTGGCACCCAGGGCACACCCGGCGCCGTGGCGCGGACGGTGTGGGATACGGCCGACATCTGGCTGCGTCGCAGCTTCTCCTTGCCGGAGGGCAAATGGAACGATCTGCAGTTCCGCATCCATCATGACGAAGACGCTGAAGTGTATATTGACGGCGTTATCGCCACCCAGGTTTCCGGCTATGTCGCCGACTACGACTCCGTGCCGATCAAGACCAAAGCCCGTGCGCTTCTCAAACCTGGCAATCATGTTTTTGCTGTCCATTGCAAGCAGACGGGGGGCGGACAGTATATCGATGTCGGGCTGGTGGATGTTCAGGTGTCGAACTGAGGATTTACAGCGAAGGCGGGAAGACGGGAAGAAGCACTTGAAGTGGTGGCGCCTTGTAACGCACCGGCAGGCTTGACCTCGGCGGCTTGAGTGTCAAAGCTGTGGGCACGATGTCCGAAGTTACCTCAACTGAGCAGGCTCAGTCCCGATCGTCAGTGAACGCCCCGCAGCCGGGCTTCGTCGCCAACTACCGGTGGGTCGTTTGCGCCCTTCTGTTTTTTGCCACTACCATCAACTACATCGACCGGCAGATTCTCTCGCTGCTCAAGGAAATCCTCGATAAACAAATCGGGTGGACGAACGAGCAGTTCGGCTGGGTCAACTCCGCCTTTCAGTTCTCCTACGGCATCGGGTTGCTCGGCTTCGGCTGGTTTGTGGACCGGTTTGGCACCAAGATCGGCTACACGGTGTCCATTGTCGCATGGAGCATCGCAGCGGCGGCTCATGCATTGGTCGGCACCTTCACCGGGTTTATCACGGCCCGTTCTGCCCTTGGCCTCGGGGAGGCTGGCAACTTTCCGTCAGCGATCAAGGCGGTGGCGCTTTGGTTTCCCAAGCGCGAGCGTGCCTTTGCCACCAGCATTTTTAACGCAGGGACAAACGCCGGCGCCCTCATTGCACCTGCCATCATTCCGTGGATGGCCTTCCGCTTCGGCTGGCAGTCCTGCTTCGTTGTCGCCGGTATCGCCGGCCTGCTTTGGCTCTTCCTGTGGGTTCCCTTCTACGACGTGCCTGACAAATGCAAACGTGTCGGCGCTGCCGAACTGGTTCTCATCCGAAGCGACCACGAGGACGAACAGCCCACGGAAAAGATCCCCTGGCTTAGTCTGCTGAGCTACCGCCAAACATGGTCGTTCATCGTCGCCAAGTTCCTCACCGACCCCGTCTGGTGGTTCTTCCTCATTTGGCTGCCGGACTTCTTCAAGAAAACGCGCGGCCTCGAGATCAAGAAGAGCTGGATTCACATCGTTACCATCTACGGCATCGTGACCGTGCTGAGCATCTTCGGCGGCTGGCTTACCGGTTACCTCACGAAACGAGGATGGACAGTCACCCGCGCGCGCAAGACCGGCATGTTCATCTTCGCGCTTTGTGCCCTGCCGATTCTCGTCGTGACGCAAGTAGGCGACTGGACGGCCGTGTTGCTCATCGGTCTGGCTGGCTCCGCGCACCAAGCCTGGTCCGCCAATCTTTATACCACTGTCTCCGACATGTTCCCCAAGAGAGCCGTTGCCTCGGTGATCGGTATCGGCGGCATGGCCGGTTCAGCCGGCGGAATCCTTTTCCCAGCCCTCAGCGGCAGGATGCTCGATCATTTCCAAGCGCTGGGCAACGTCACAACTGGTTATGGAATCCTGTTCGGCATCTGCGGTTGCATGTATCTCGTGGCGTTTGCTTTCAATCATCTCTGCGCGCCACGCTTTGAGCCATTTCAGCTCAAAGAAGCGCGCCGCTAGACTCACAGGCATGGCTTGCGCGACAGGCGATATATGTGCTACAGATCGGATTCTGTAACGGGAACGAGAAACCTATGCCAACTATGAAACTGCTAAATGTAATTCTCACGGCTTTCATCGGTGTCTGCGGCGCCGGAGCTGCTTCACCCAAGCAGGCGGGATCGCAGATTGCGGAAGCATCTGGACCAACCTCAGCCTACAAGGACCACCGACCCGTCACGCGCTACCGATTGGATGCCAGGGACCAGGGCGTTGTGCTGCGCCACGGTGATGGACCTGGCAAATGCGATTACCTCGGCGCGCGCGACATCTGGGTGTTCGAGGACGCCGGCACCTATTACATGCACTATGATGCGGCCGGGCCGGCCGGGTGGCTCGCCGCATTGGCCACAAGCAAAGACCTGGTCCATTGGGAGAAGAAAGGTCCGGCGCTGGAGTTAGGCAAGCCCGATTCCGAGGACTCCAAGAGCGCTTCTTATGGCGTGACCTACAAGGACGGCAGAATCTGGCACATGTTTTATCTCGGCACACCCAACGTCACTCCTGCGCCTGACTTCGTGCCCATGTTTCCCTACCAAACGATGAAGGCAAAGAGCCAGTCCCCTTCTGGTCCGTGGGCGAAACAAAAGGGCGTCGTGCCATTTCGCTGTCAGCCGGGCACTTATTATTCCGTGACCGCCAGCCCCGGTCACATCGTCAAGCATGGCGGTGAGTATCTGATGTTCTTCAGTGCGGCAGCCTCGCCGCCCACCAAGCGCACCATCGGCATCGCTCGCACAAAAAACCTGGACAGCTCTTGGACGCTCGACCCGCAACCGATCGTTTCACCGGATGAGCAAATTGAGAATACCTCGCTTTATTACGAGCCATCGAACAAATCGTGGTTCCTGTTCACCAATCACATCGGCGTCGATGACCGAGGGGAATACACCGATTCGGTCTGGGTCTATTGGAGCAAGGATTTGAATCACTGGGATGCGCGGAACAAAGCCCTGGTTCTCGACCAGAAGAACTGCACCTGGTCCAAGAGCTGCATAGGACTCCCTTCCGTCATGAAGTTCGGGAATCGGCTTGCCGTGCTCTATGATGCGCCGGGAAATGACAGCGTCAGCCACATGCGGCGGGATGTCGGTCTGGCCTGGCTGGACTTGCCGCTGGTGCTTCCGAAGTAATGGCGGCTGGGCTTGCGGGATTGGATATGAAACGGGTCTTCACGCGCTTGGTTGGCCTCGCCGTCCTCGCGCTGACATTTGTCGGCGATGCGAATAGTGCGCCGACGGTGCAGAAGCCCAATATCCTGTTCATCGCCATAGATGACTTGAATGATTGGGTAGGCTGCCTGGGAGGACATCCGCAGTCGAGGACACCCAACATGGACCGCCTGGCTGCCAGTGGCACACTCTTCCGCAACGCCCATTGCCAGTCGCCCCTGTGCAATCCCTCGCGCGCCAGTTTGCTGACGGGACTGCGGCCTTCCACCACCGGCATTTACGGGCTGACACCGGGAATCCGGGACGTTTCACGCACACGCGCCTGCATTACACTGCCCCAGTATTTCGCCCGCCACGGCTATTTCACCGCAGCGTTCGGCAAGGTTTTTCACGACGGATCAATTCCTGAGCAATGGCACAAGAGAGAGTTCAACGTCTGGGGACCAGCCCCCGGCATGCCACTGCCACTCAAGAAGTTTGTCCACACGCCCTCGGACATTCGGGCCATGGACTGGGGTGTTTTTCCCACGGATGACCGTGACCAGGCGGATTGGAAGATTGCCGAGGCCGCCATCACCCAATTAAAGATGTTGCCGGCGAGCAAGCCCTTCTTTCTTGCCGTCGGGTTCCGTTTGCCGCACGTGCCCTGCTTCGCATCTCAGAAATGGTTCGACCTTCTCCCGCCGGAAGATCAAATCATCCTTCCTCCGGTCAAAGAGGGGGACCGCGACGACGTGCCGGAGTTCTCCTGGTACCTGCATTGGAAGCTGCCCGAACCCCGTCTTTCGTGGCTGAAACGGGTTCACCAATGGCGTCCCTTGGTTCGGGCTTATCTGGCGAGCACCTGCTTCATGGACAGCCAGATCGGCCGCGTGCTGGACGCACTCGATTCGACGGGTCGGCAGGACAACACAATCATCGTGCTTTGGTCTGACAACGCGTGGCATCTGGGCGAAAAGGCCATCACCGGTAAGAACTCGCTTTGGGAGCGCTCCACCCATGTGCCGCTCATTTTCGCCGGGCCTGGAGCGAGCCGGGGAGCCCAGTGCATGCAGCCTGCCGAGTTGCTCGACATCTACCCCACGTTGGTTGATCTCTGCGGACTGCCAGTGAAGAAGGGCCTTGAAGGCCACAGCCTCGTGCCGCAATTGAAGGATACGAAAACGCCTCGTGCCTGGCCGGCGATCACCAGCCATAACGAAGGCAATGACTCAGTTCGCACGGAACAGTGGCGTTACATACGCTATGCCGACGGTTCCCAGGAGCTATACGACCACCTCAGCGATCCCAACGAGTGGACCAACCTGGTTGCTGACGCGAGGTATTTCGTTACCAAACAGGAGCTGGCGCGCTGGCTCCCCAAATCTCCTGCCCCGCCCGCGCCCGGCAGCACCTGCCGCGTGTTGGTCAAATATGACGGTCTTTGGCTTTGGGAAGGTCAACCCATCAAGGCATCCGAGAAAGAGGATTAGGACATTGACCAGGTTAGAACCCCACAGAGCAAGTGAGATGAAAGCCAGCAAATCGCAGCAAATTCGGGTGGGCCTGTTCGGCATCGGTCTCGACACTTACTGGCCGCAGTTCAAAGGTCTGCTCCAGCGTCTGAACGGATACCAAGAGCAGATCGGCAGCCGGTTGAGCGAGTTCGACGTGGGGGTAGTGGACGTCGGCATGGTCGATACTCCCGCCAAAGCGCGGGCAGCCGCCTCTCTATTCCGGCGAGAGAACGTCGAGATCATCTTTCTCTACGTCTCGACTTACGCGCTTTCCTCGACCGTCTTGCCCGTCGTGCAGAAAGTGGGGGTGCCGGTGGTCGTGCTGAATCTCCAGCCCGTGCCCCAGCTCGATTACGAGAAGTTCAATCGCCTCGGCGATCGCGGCCTGATGACGGGCATCTGGCTCGAGCACTGTCAGTCCTGTTCCGCGCCCGAGATCGCCTGCGCCTTCAACCGCGCCGGCATCGATTATCACCTCGTCACCGGCTATCTCGCCGAAGCCGCCGCATGGGCTGAAATCCGCGACTGGGTGGATGCCGCCAAAGTCGCCGCCGCCATGCGCGAGAACCGTGTCGGCGTCCTCGGCCATTACTACTGCGGCATGCTGGACGTTTACAGCGACCTGACGCAGCAGTCCGCCGTCTTCGGCAACCATTTCGAGATGCTCGAAATGTGCCAGTTACACAAACTCCGCCAGGCTGTCACCGCCGCGCAACTCAGACGCAAGATCGAACAATTCCGGCGCGAGTTCAGTGTCGCCAAGGAATGCGCCCCGTCCGAACTCGCCCGCGCCGCCAAAACCTCCTGCGCCCTGGATGCCCTGGTCGAAAAGCACAACCTCGGCTCCCTCGCTTACTATTACGAAAGCGAGGACGGCTATGCCTACCGCGACATTGTCACTTCGGTCATAGCCGGCAATACCCTGCTGACCGGCCACCATGTTCCCGTGGCCGGCGAGTGCGAGATCAAGAACGCACAGGCCATGAAGATCCTGGACCTGTTCGGCGTCGGCGGCTCCTTCTCGGAATTCTATCTGACCGATTTCAAGGAGGACATCGTCTTTCTTGGTCACGACGGCCCGGCGCATTTCGCCATTGCGGAAGGTCGCGTGGGCCTCGTGCCACTGCCTGTTTATCATGGCAAACCTGGCTGCGGCCTTTCCATTCAGATGACCGTCAAGCACGGCCCGGTGACCCTGCTTTCGGTCGTGCAAGGCGCGGGCGGAAAAGTGTTCCTCCTGACGGCGGAAGCGGAGTCTGTCCCCGGCCCGGTGTTGCAAATCGGCAACACAAACAGCCGCTACCGTTTCAGCATCGGCGCGAAGGCGTTCATGAACCAATGGTCCAAGGCCGGCCCGGCGCATCATTGCGCCATCGGCCTCGGCCACATCACAGCGAAGATCGAGAAACTGGGGCAGCTCTTCGGCATCGAGACGGTGCGAGTGTGCTAAACACAAGTTCGCCACAGCCAGATATCCATATTCATCGGTGCCGCGGCCGTGGACCTTATAGGGAGCGGGTAGCTGGGCGGGCACCGGGAACAGGTAAGTGCGTTCGTGCTCGAAGGCATGGGCCGGGATGAGGTCCGCCTTGCCCTGGGGCTTGTTATCCAGGCGCGTGGTGGACCATTGGAAGGCCCGGCCGTTGATATCCTCCAGATCCTGGAAGGTGCGCCCGGGCAGGAAGTTGATCTCAACGATCATAAATCCGACTGCGTCACGGGTCTGCCGACCGGAGCGCACACACCATTCCATTCACGACTCGATCATGACATCGGTTGAACAAAAAACCTTTCCTTCTGTCTATCGGAGGATATTTATATGCGCACTATGTCAAAGAAATCATTCATGCGAATCTTGTTGGTAGCAGCACTCGCCTCTGGCGGGCTGCCCTCACTCGTCAACGCCGCAGACGAAAAACCGAAGCTTCCCGACGGCGTCTATGCCGAAATGGAAACCTCCAAGGGGAAGATCATTCTTCTGCTGGAATTCGAAAAGACGCCGCTGACGGTGGCCAACTTCGTGGGTCTCGCCGAGGGAACCAAGGACTACTCCAAAGACGGCGGACCGCCCAAGGCTCAGGGCAAGCCCTTTTACGACGGGCTAGCGTTCCATCGCGTGATTCCCGATTTCATGGTCCAGGGTGGCGACCCGCAGGGCAACGGCCGGGGTGGTCCGGGTTACCAATTCCGCAACGAGATCCTTCCGTCGCTCCGGCATGACAGGGCCGGCATCTTTTCAATGGCCAACGCGGGACCCGACACCAACGGCAGTCAGTTCTTTATTACCCACAAGGAAACTCCCTGGCTGGATGGCAAACATACAGTCTTTGGCCATGTGGTTGAGGGTCAAGACGTCGTCAATAAAATAGCCACGGGCGACACCATCAAAACTGTCAAAATCCTCCGCGTCGGAGATAAAGCCAAGGCATTTAAGGGCGACGAAGCTGACTTTCAGAAGTTCAGCAAGAAGAGCTAACAGGCTGACCCGCAAACTTTTTCGACCATATTCATCGCCTCTCTTGCCTCATCAAATCGTCTGAATGGTGGCTCGCACGCTGCGAGCAAACTTGGCCGATGGCCGGCCATCGAATAACCTGAAGACAGGGAGATTGAGGATAGGGGGGGGGATGAATAAGTTGTAACCAATTCGCTTCAACGGCGTCTTGTCCTTGTGTAATGAACAACCAGTCCGCCGACCGTAAATGGGGGCGGCTGACAAAAGAATCAAAAACAATAAAACAGTAGAAAAGCAAAAATGAAGAAACTTAGCTTAATCGCAGCCTTGGCGCTCGGCAGCCTGTTGGCCTGCAGCACTATCGCCAACGCGCAAGACAGCGGCAATAAGGACGCCAAGAAAGGCGGCAAGGGCCGTATGACCGTGGACCAGCGGGTCGAGAAAATGGCCACGGACATCAAACTGACTGACGACCAGAAGCCGAAAGTTAAAGCTGTGTTCGAAGACACCGCCAAGAAGATGCAGGACGTGCCTCGCGAAGAACGGCAGGAAAAAATGCCTGCGATCAGGGATGAGCAAATGAAGAAACTGAAGGCAATCCTGACCCCTGAGCAGTTAGAGAAGTACCAGAAGATGCAGCAGGACATGCGGAAAAAAGGCCAAGGCGGCCAAAAGAAGAAGAGCGAATAACGTCTTTCGCCAACACGAAAACTTGCAGGGACGGCCTTGTGCCGTCCCTGATTTTGTACATGCCGGCTTTAGGAATCTGTCCCGGCTCCCTCGTGTCGGTTGTTGGCCTCGTGACCTTGGCCGAAGAACAGTCCTTCAACGATCAGGACGGTGACGGTGAGGGATGTGCGCAGTCAGCGGCATCTGGCGGCTACTCGCTGGGCTTCACGGGCGACCATTAGTTCTTCTCGGGTGTGGATGACCAGTATCCGGGCGGGCGAATCGGCGGCGGCGATGTCGGCATCCGGTGAGACCGTTGCGTTGCGCTGGCGGTCGAGTCGCAGCCCCATAAACTCCAGTCCTTCGCACGCGGCCGCTCGCCAAGTGGAGGCGTGTTCTCCGATGCCGGCCGTGAAGACCAGCGCATCCAAGCCACCGAGGGCCGTTGCCAGCGAGCCAATCGCACACCGGACCCGATCGGCAAACATGTCGCAGGCCAGCCGGGCGCGCTCGTTCCCCTGAGCGGCGGCGGCCTCAATCTCCGCACGGTCGTTCGACACCCCGGAAACGCCCAATAAACCCGAGGAAAAATGGAGCGCATGGTCAATTTCTGCGATGGTCAATCCATGCTGCCGCTGCAAATGAATCAAGATGGCCGGATCAACAGAGCCGGAGCGAGTGCCCATCATCAAGCCTTCGAGCGGAGTGAAGCCCATAGTGGTAGCGACCGCCATGCCGTTTCGGACAGCGGTGGCAGAGCAGCCACTCCCCAAATGGCACGTTACCAGGCGCAGTTGGCCAACGTCGCGTCCGAGCAGCTCGGCGGCGCGGCCAGCACAATACGCATGGCTGATGCCATGAAATCCAAACCGGCGTATGCCCCAATCTTTATACCATTTGTAGGGGAGCGGATAGATGCAAGCTCGAGGCGGAAGCTGAGCATAGAAGGCAGTGTCAAAAACGGCGACTTGCGGCACCCCCGGCAATGCGGCTTCGGCCGCCTCAATCGCTTCTAAAGCCGCTGGGTTGTGCAACGGAGCCAACGCGCTTAACCGCCCAATCGCAGCTTTCACCTTGCAGTCAATGAGAACGCTCTCGCGAAACTCCGCCCCTCCGTGAACCACCCGATGTCCAACGGCCGTAATGGCTGACGCGCGAGCCGGGTCCGAGGGATCAGATTCCAACGCCGCTCTTATGGCATCGGCGGCAGCGGCGTAATCATTCGGCGCGCGCCCGGCCCCGGGTCGGCGGGAGCGATCGAAAGCTCGGCCTCGCTGGCGGTCCCCTTCCGCCTGGTCGAATCCCCCGGTAGGGAGTTTACGCCTGGCCTTGTTCCCTCCGGCTCCCCGCCGCTCGCTACCGGCCCAGTCGAATTCTCCCACCACACGTGGGTCACGTTCATCGCCGTCGAACAGGCCAAACTTCACATTGCTTGATCCGGCGTTGATGGCTAGAGCGCTCACATCACTTCGCCTTTACCTGCGTCCAGATTTAACTGCTTCTGGAAATCCGCTACGATGCCCGGGCCAATGGATTCGCTCCAGATGAACAGGTTGAGCCGGGCTTGCTCTGCCATCGCGCAAAGCGCGACCAACAGGGCCATGGTAATGGCAACAGCGCTTTTCGTCATTTGGATGTTGGAACTCGGGCTTTCATCGGGCTGCGTTGCAGAAGAGTAACGACGACCGCACCCGCAATGGAAGCCAGAACTATGAAGGTCGAAAGGGTTGGAGAGGCGGGCGGCCACCGCCCGGGTGAATACCCATTGCATTGTAAGTGGTGTGACCGGGCGATCAGCTCCACGCCGGAGAGCCCGGGCAGGTCCATATCCACCAAAAGGATGTTCCAGCGGCAGTTCTCATTACGGTCCGATCTCGCAGGGATTCAGCCGTCCCTGTCGGGACTTATGCACCTCTAAAACCGCGCACCCAACGTTGAAACGTTGGGCTATTTTCGGCCATCCCTCCGGGATGAGGAGGGTCAAATCCTAGCGGCATTGGACTCCGTGCAGGGCCAGAGCAAGAGCAAGAGCAAGAGCGAGAACAAGAGCGAGAACAAGAGCAAGAACAAGAACAAGAGCAAGAACAAGAGCAAGAGCAAGAGCAAGAGCAAGAGCAAGAGCAAGAGCAAGAGCAAGAGC
>JBAXTC010000510.1:0-5897 GCA_037130375.1 Verrucomicrobiota bacterium
TGTTCTCCAACAACTGGTTCGAAACACATGAAACCTACTGGCGCAATTTGCTGATCCCCTGGGCGGCCCAACGCAGCCCGCTCAACATCCTGGAGGTGGGCTCATTCGAGGGGCGCAGCACCTGTTGGTTACTGACTCACCTGATGGGCGACCCGCAATCGGCGCTCACCTGCATCGATCTATGGCTCCCGGGCACCGGCAATGGCGAGTGCAACACCGACATGGACCAGATACACCGCACATTTCAGCGGAATATTGCCGCGACCGGAAAAGCAGGGCAGGTCCAGGTGGTGCGCGGGCATTCGCACGAGGTGCTCAAGACCCAACCGGACGCCTCGTTCGATCTGGTTTATGTCGATGGCGATCACAGCGCCGCGGGCGTGTTTGGCGACAGCCTGGAGGCTTTCCGCGTGCTCAAACCCGGTGGGTTGCTGTTGTGGGATGATTATTATTGGTGTCCCAGCGTCCAGGAAGGCGTGGACCAAGCGTGCGCGAAGTTGAACATACAAGTCAGCCGCCTGGGCAACAATGCCAGCTACCAAAAGCCGGAAGTTGCACTGCCCGCCCGGCCCAGCAGCCCGAAGATCGTCGGCCTTGTGGTGGGGCGAAACGAAGCGCCTCGCTTGCCCTTCTGCCTGCGCGCACTGGCGAAGTACACCGACGCCATCGTCTATCTCGACGATTGCTCCGAGGACAAATCGGTTGAGGTGGTCGAAGCGCTGGCCGGCGAGTGCCGCGTCGAACGCATCGTTCGCAAGGACCGCTGGCACTTGGACGAACCCGGAGACCGCAATCTCCTGCTCAACGCAGGCCGCGAAATCGGCGGCACTCACTTCGTGGCAATTGATGCCGACGAAGCGTTCACCTCCAATTGCGCCGAGAATGGTTTTCTCCGCCGTCTCATTCTCTCCCTGCTGCCGGGGGATCAGATCGCAGTGAACTGGATCCAGCTCTGGCGGGATGTTCACCAATACCGGCGCGACAACTCTGTCTGGACCTGGAATTACAAGGGAGTGATCTTTTGCGACGATGGCAAATGCGCGCACAGTTCAGAATTCGTGCACACGCCGCGCGTGCCCGCCAATCTCACCGGCCAGTGCTACCGATTATCGGGTTACGTGCACGGGCTGATGCATTTCCAGTTTGTCAATTGGCGCAACCTGCTTGTGAAACAGGCCTGGTACCGCTGTCTGGAGCGCGTGCGGGACGCGGCCAAGCTAGCTTCCGCCATCAACGAACGCTACGCCCCGAGCAAGGATGAGAAGGGCCTTGGCCTGTGTAGCGCTCCGCCGGAGTGGCTCAGCGGGTATCCGTTCTTCGATGCCGCTAAGTTCAACGAGCCTGAATGGTGGCGCGAACAGCAGGTCCGCGAATGGTTCAAGCAATTTGGCAAGAAGCACTTCCAGGACCTGGACATCTGGGATCTCGACTGGTCCGGCACCCGAGTTCCCGAGCTGCCGGGCGCTACGCTTTCTGTCGCAGCCGCGGAGGATCCCACGATCAAGGCAACGGCCTTCGTGCAGGAGGCCGAGCGGCTCCAGCAACAGGGTAACCTGGCAGCGGCACGCGATGCCCTGCCAAAGCCCTCGATCATACACCAGCCTGCGTGAATCTGCTTGTCGCACTGGGCAATTTGAACCTGCAACTGGGTGGAGCCCGGGCGGCCCGCTGGGAGTTCGTGAAAGCCACCACCTTGAATCCCGGCCATGTGCCAGCTTGGGTCAAGCTTGCCGCCGCAGCGCTGGCTCTCGATAGGATCGAGGAGTTTGAACATGCGCTGGGCCGCGCGATGCAAATCGCGCCAAGAGACCCCGAAGCCCTCAAGCTCCTGGGCAATCTCGAACTAATGCAGGGTCTCTTCGTAGATGCCGCACGGTGCTACCACCAGATTCTCGAACAAACCCCCGACGATATCGACGTGTTGCTGTGCCTGGGAGTTTGCCTCTTTAAATCGGGCGACCTCGATACCGCGCGACTGGTTTATGAGCAGGTGCTGAAGCTGGCGCCCGGTCACACCCTTGCGGCGGAGAATCTGTCGGCGGTGAAGCGGAAGCTTTCCCCTACCACGGCCGCCATGCCACCACAAGCTACGCCCGCATTGGAACCCCTGGAGAGTGTCCACACCGAGGCGCCCCCGCTCGTTTCAGCGATCGTGTCCACGTATGGCTCGGAGCGCTTCATTCGGGGTTGCCTCGAAGACCTGGTTGCCCAGACGCTATTTGGCCGCGGGCAACTCGAAATCGTTGTGGTGGACACTGGTTCACCGCAGAACGAGCGAGCCATTGTCGAGGAATTCCAGCGCCGATACCTGAACATCGTTTACCTGCGCACCGAGCAGCGCGAGACGGTCTATGCCGCGTGGAACCGTGGCATCCAGGCTGCCCGGGGACGATATCTTACCAATGCGAACACCGACGACCGGCACCGGCCCGATGGCCTGGAACGGCTGGCGCAGGCGTTGGAGCAGCAGCCGGAGATCGACGTTGTCTATGGCGACAGTTTGGTCACCAGGAGCCCGGAAGCGACCTGGGAGAAGCCCGATGCCAAGGGCGTTTTCCGTTGGCCGGAGTTCGATCTTCGGCAATTGTTCGACATCTGCAGCATGGGGCCGCATCCGATGTGGCGGCGATCGGTGCATGACCGGCACGGTGCATTCAATCCTGAATACCGCTCCGCCGGAGACTACGAGTTCTGGCTTCGTTTGGCCGCCGCCGGCTGCGGGATGAAACACCTGCCGGAAGTTGTGGGTATCTACCTGGAGAACCAGGAAAGTGTGTCACTGTCGGACGGATCCTTGAGTTGGCGCGAGTCCGAGATGGCCCGCGATCAGCATTGGCCGAAGGCCTGGGGCAAGCGGCCACCCACCGCTTGGCACTCCTGCGAGCAACCGTGGGGCGGAGACGCCAAGCCGGAAGTGAGTATCCGCAAGAACACTTCGCGCGTGCTGCTGGCCTGCGATTACTTCTGGCCGTCGGTCGGAGGCGTGGAACTTTACGTCGAGGACTTGGCGGTTCATTTGCGCGATGCTGGCTGTGATGTGGAGATAGCCTGTCGCCAACTCCCGGAGCGCCGAAACGCGGAACGTCATGGCATCCGCATCCACTCGTTCACCTGCGTCGATGTTAGTGGATTCGGGCTGACGCCGCAATCCATGCAGGCGTTTCGGATGCTGCTTACGAAAGGTGCTTTCGATGCCGTGCTCGCGTTAACCCAGCCAGACAACTGGCTCGGTACTACTGTGAGAGAGCTGCGCGACGCGCACCCGAGGATCGTGCTCCTTCCCAGTATCAACGCGATGAACCTGGCTGATTGGAATGCCCAGCGGAAGGTCGGAGAAGTCCAGGCGATCCTCCGGAGCGCCCGGCAGGCCGTGGCAGTGACGGAAAACGGCCATGATGTGCAGTTCATGCGTGCGACGGGATTAGCCCCAGTGTTTGTGCCTCACGCCACCACGCGGGACGCAGCGGCTGGCGATTTTCGCACGCGACATCAATTCGACTCGGCCCGCCCCCTCCTCGTCATGGTGGCAAACCTCTGGCCCGTGAAGAACCACGCCGCGCTCCTGCGGTGCCTGAAGGCCCAACCCGGCGACTGGCAACTGGCGGTCATTGGCCACCGCATCGGGCACTTTGGGGACTACTACGCGCAGGTGCTGGGTTTGGCAGCCGCCGATTCGCGGGTGCGGGTGCTGGGAGGATTGCCGCGCGAAGAAGCAGCGACGGCCATCCGCGATGCCGACCTGCTGCTGGTACCCTCGCAGGGTGAAAGCGCGGGTCCGCTTGTGGTTCTCCAGGCCATGAGCTATGGCACACCGTGGATCAGCACGCCCACTTGCAACGCTACGCCCGACGAAGCAGGCGGCATCGTGGCTCCGCTGGAGGAGTTCCCCGCGGTCATTCGGTTTCTACTCGCCCGGCCGGAACTACGCGCCGAACTCGGGCGCCTCGGGCAGGCCCACTGGCAGCAGTGCCTGACCTGGGAGAAAACGCTGCCCGCGTTCCTGAACTTGATCCGGGGTGAGTCCGGAGTCCCCGATCTGCGGCTTCCGCAGGCGTTGCGTGATGCGACCTGCTTCATTCGGACCCTGGTGACGAGGGAGAGTGGCGAGGCTTCAGTCCCGGCTTCCTCGGCGCTGGCGGATTCGGCCAAAGAGGAGGTTCTCTTCTCGGTCATTGTTCCGACCTACAATCGCGCCGCAACTTTGCAGCGTTGCCTGGAGGCCCTTCGCTCACAGAAGTTCGACTTGAGCCGGGTCGAGGTGTTCGTATGCGATGACGGTTCCACCGACCACTCGCGTCAGGCGGTCGGAGGGTTCAAAGCGCCGTTCTCGCTGACGTACCTTCATCAAGAAAACAGAGGCCCGGCAGCGGCCCGGAACTTGGGGATTCGCCGTGCGCGAGGCCAATACCTGCTCATCCTTAACGACGATGCCATCTTGGAACCGAACGCTCTCCAGCTTCATTTGGACGCCCACCGGCAGCGCGACGACAAGAAAATTGCCGTTCTGGGCCGCTTCACGTTTCCCGCGGAGTTCACCGCGACGCCCTTCGGCCATGCCTTGGAAAACTCGGATCTGCTCTTTCTCTACAACCGGATGCAGGGTGGGAAGACTTACGACTTCAACCACTTCTTCACCTGCAACATCTCACTGCCGCGCACGGCCCTGACGGAGTCGGGGATCTTTGACGAGCGGTTTGACGGTCCCGCGGCCGAGGACATCGAGCTGGGATACCGGCTGTACCAGCGCGGCTATCGCGTGCTCTACGAGCCACGATGCGTCGCGTGGCATCTCCACCAGATGACGCCAGAAGGATTCTGTCGCGCCCACCAGGTGCGCGGTTACGGGGCGATTACCCTGATGATCGTGCAGCCGGATGCGCCGCCCGGTCATGACTTTGAACGTCTCGGAGAAACGCTGGACCGCCTGAAGACCAGCGTCCCGCCTGTGGATGAAATACTCCGGGTGCTGAACCGCACCAATAGAGTGCCTGGCCCGTCGGAACCTGCCGGCGCGCTGGCTGCTCAAGCGGAAAAGATGCTGCCCGTGCTGAGGTTCCTGCAGCAGTACCACGAATTGACCGGGATGCTCTCAAACCCGCGCCTGCCTGAATTGGTCACGCTGCGCAAGGCCCATCGTCTAGGGCAGACCGTAGGTGTCGTGCCGGCAACGAGGCCGCTCGTTTCTGTAGTTATTCCCTGCTACAAGTACGCCCACTTCCTGCCGGAAGCGGTCGAGAGCGTGTTAGCCCAGACGTTCCAGGATTTCGAGATCGTGATTGTCAACGACGGCAGCCCGGACAATACGGTTGAAGTCGCGAACCAACTGATCCAGCAGCACGGCGGACGGTTTCGCGTTCGGCTGGTTGACCAGCCCAACTCCGGTCAACCGGCGGCCGCGCGCAATGCCGGCATTGCGGTGGCGCGGGGCGCGTTCATTCTCCCGCTCGACGCGGACGACATGCTCGCGCCGGAGTTCCTAGCCAAGACCGTTGCCCTGCTCCAAGCGCACCCGGACACGCACATCATTTACACCGATATGCTGCGTTTCGGCGGCGTGGACGGTGTCTGCCTGACCGGTGAGTTCACGCTGGGTAAGCTGGCGACACAGAACCAGATCGCCTACTGCTCGCTCTACCGCCGCGAGGTCTTCGATACCGTGGGCGGCTACAACCCGGACATGGTCTGGGGGGGCTACGAGGACTGGGACTTCTGGATTGGCGCGGCGGAGCGCGGATTCAAGGCGCGCAAGCTCGCCGAGCCGCTCTTCCGCTACCGCATCAAGGCTGGCGGCATGGAGGCGAACGCCTTGAAGCACGACGCCGAGTTGCGCGCACGCATCGTGCTAAACCATCCGAAGGTTTATGACGCGGCCTCGCACGAGGCGGCCGTGCAAGTTT
>JBAXTC010000511.1:0-5893 GCA_037130375.1 Verrucomicrobiota bacterium
GTTCATTATGGGCGGCACGGTGGGGCGGACCTTTTGGTGTGCCGGTTGCGGCGGGATCTGGCCCTGCACGGAGTCGGAGACTCCGTGGACCGGCAGGGCGGAGACCGCCCCACACCCCGCCAAAATGAGGTCTGCGCTCCGGCGGACAAGTTGGCCAAGTTTGGTTGGTCAACTCTCCGTTATCTCTGTTATCTCCTGTTCAAATCCGAGTCAACAATCCCGCACGATTTTCGTCGTTGCTCTGGCTGCGGAGTTTGCCTATGATCGCGCACGTTTATGGCGTACCCAACATCCGCACCTGTCAGTCTTGCTTCTCGTGGTGATGGCCGATTGCCCGATCAACTGCGGCCCTTGCGCTTTCAGAACGATGTTGCGCCTTACGCCACCGGCTCGACGCTGATCGAATGGGGCAACACGCGCGTGATTTGCGGCGTGACAGTCGAGGAATCGGTGCCGCGCTGGATGAAAGAGCAAAACGTCACCGGCGGCTGGATCACCGCCGAATACTCGATGCTCCCTTACTCGACCCTGCAACGCAAACCGCGCGACATCACCAAGGGAAAGATTGACGGGCGATCGCAGGAGATTCAGCGGTTGATTGGCCGGGCGATGCGCGCCGCCCTTGACCTCGAGAAACTGGGCACCCGCACGATCTGGGTGGATTGCGACGTGTTGCAGGCCGACGGCGGGACCCGCACGGCGGCGATCACGGGCTCCTACGTCGCCCTCGGGCTGGCGATCCGCAAACTGATGAGCGGAGGCAAGTTGCTGCAAAGCCCCTTGCTGCACGCCGTCGCGGCGGTCAGCGTCGGCATTGTCGAGAAGCAACCACTGCTGGATCTTTGCTATACGGAAGATGCGGCCGCTGAGGTGGACTTGAACGTGGTGATGAATTCAGGGGGCGAGTTCATCGAACTGCAAGGCACGGGCGAGGAAGCCACGTTCAGCGAACGTCAACTGGCGGAGATGCTCATCCTGGCCAAGTCCGGCATCGGCGAGTTGCTCGCTGCGCAGCAAGTGGCGCTCGGGGGCTGAGTGAGCCTGAAGTTCCTTCATCTGATCTGGAGCAATCTGAAGCGGAAGCAACTCCGCACCTTGCTGACGCTGCTCTCGATTCTGGTGGCGTTCGTGCTCTTTGGGTTTTTGTCAGCCATCAAACAGGCCCTGGCTGGCGGCGTGACGTTGGCCGGTCAAAACCGCCTATGGGTGCGACACAAGACTTCCATCATTCAAAGCCTGCCGGAATTTTACAAGGGGCGGATCGAGCGCATCTCCGGTGTGGCACTTGCGACTCATCAAACATGGTTTGGCGGCGTTTACCAGGACCCGAAAAACTTCTTTCCACAAATGCCCGTGGTGCCCGAGGAATTCCTGGACATGTACCCCGAGTTCATGATTTCGCCGGAGGAGAAACAGGCATGGTTCCGAACGCGGACCGGCGCCATCGTGGGTCGAAAAACGGCGGACCGGTTTCATTGGAAGATCGGCGACAAGGTCCCGATCCTATCCTCCATCTATGGCAAGACCGACGGAAGCCGGCTCTGGGAATTCGAGATCGTTGGCATCTATGACGGAAAAGAGAAGGGGACTGACACGACGCAGCTCTTTTTCCGATATGACTACTTTGAGGAGGCGCGACTCTGGAACAAGGGACAAGTGGGGTGGTACATCGTCCGCGTGAAAGATCCGGCGGAGGCGGCGGAAGTCGCGAAAGGGATCGATGCGGAATTCGAGAATTCGGCGGCCGAGACGAAGGCGGAGCCCGAGGGTGCCTTCCTGCAGGGATGGGCCAAACAGATCGGCGACATCACCCTGATCACCGCCACGATTCTGAGCGCGGTATTCTTCACGATCCTGCTGGTTGCCGGCAACACGATGGCCCAATCCGTGCGCGAACGGACGGGCGAACTGGGCGTCCTCAAAGCCATGGGCTTCACCAACTCGCAAGTATTGTCGCTGGTCCTCGGGGAGTCCTGCATCCTGGCAGTCCTCGGCGGAGGACTGGGTCTGGTGCTTGCGTGGGTGGTGATTGCGCGTGGTGATCCGACGGGTGGCATGTTGCCGCTGTTCTACTTCCCAACGGTCGATGTGCTGCTGGGGGGGGCGCTGAGCGTGGCGCTCGGACTGGTCGCTGGAATCTTTCCGGCGCTGCAGGCTATGCGCCTGCGCGTGGCGGATGCTCTCAGACGGATGTGAAACCGATCTCATCTCTATGGCCGGCCCAATAAACTGGCTTTCGCAAGTCGCCTCCGTCAGCAAGTTCGGGCTGCTCAGTATTCCGCAACGCGCAGGTTCGGTGGCGGCGGCTGTTTTTGGCATTGCGGGCGTGGTCGCGGTGCTTGTGGGGGTTCTTTCAATGGGTGCCGGGTTTCAAAAGACCTTGGAAGCTTCCGGTGCGCCGGACGCCGCGATTGTGCTGCGCAGCGGCGCCGACACTGAGATGGTCAGCGGTTTCCTGCGCGAGAGCACACGGGTGATTGCCGATGCGCCAGGCGTGGCTCGGACGCCGGAAGGCTCGCTGTCCTCCCCCGAGTTATTCGTCATCATCAACCTCGCCAAGCGCTCGACCGCCACGGACGCGAATGTGCCGATGCGCGGCGTTGAGCGTCCGGCGTTTAAGGTGCGCGACAATCTGAACATCGTGGAAGGTCGTATGTTCGATTGGGGCAAGAACGAGGCCATTGTCGGAACCGGCGCGGCCAAGGAGTTCGCGGGCCTGGAACTGGGCGGCAAGATAAAGGTCGGACGCCGAGACTGGCCTATTGTGGGTATCTTCTCTGCGGGCGGCGGCACGGCGGAATCGGAGATCTGGACCGACGCGCGCGTCTTGCAGGCGGCCTATAACCGCGGCGACACCTTCCAATCGGTCTATACCAAACTGACTTCGGCGGAAGCCTTCCAGGAATTCAAGGATGCGCTGACTACGGACCCGCGTTTGAATGTCAAGGTGCTCCGCCAAACGGAGTACTACGCTCAGCAATCAACGGCGGTGACCAAGTTGATCACCACGCTCGGCTTTCTCATCGCGATTCTGATGGCCATCGGCGCCGTCTTCGGAGCGCTCAACACCATGTATAGCTCGGTCTCCGCGCGCACTCGCGAAATCGCGACGCTGCGAGCGCTGGGTTTCGGCAGTGGGGCCGTGGTAGTGTCAGTGATGATCGAGTCGCTGGCGCTGGCGCTGGTCGGCGGCGTCACCGGCGCGATTGCAGCGTATTTTGCCTTCAACGACCTCGAGGCAGCGACCATGAACTGGCAAAGCTTCAGCCAGGTGACCTTTGCGTTCGCCGTCACGCCGGAGCTGTTGGTGCGCGGGATTGTGTGGGCGGTGCTGATCGGCCTGATTGGCGGCCTTTTCCCTGCCATCCGTGGCGCGCGCCTGCCGATTGCCATGGCCTTGCGCGAGCTTTGATCCCGCCCAGTTGGTTCTCCGTTGGCGTTGAAACCCGGAGTCACCGGGTTGCCGGCCTCGGCGTTATTTCCGCCGGAGTGTTGGTCGCTTGGTAAGGAGTGGCATCGGCCTTTTGTTTCTTGCGCGCCGCCTCTTTTTCAAAGTGGTTCAGCCCCGCTAAAAGCACGCTGAAGCCGGCGACCAGGATGACAATCGTAACGAGAGTCCAGACGATTACCTTGCGCGGTACAGTTGGCTCCAGGGGCGGGGTCGCCAGCATCAATTCTGTGTCTTTTGCGCAATGGGGGCACGGAGCCGTCAGGCCGATGCTATCGGCCGGAAACTTCAGGTGGCCGCCACAGTGTTGGCATTCGCCATTGAGGCTCTTGGTGCTAGTCATATCCGAGTTTGCGCATCAGGCTCCTGGCGTGCCGCACCCAGACGCGGTCACGGTTGCGTTGGAACGTGGGAGCGTGGATGTCGTCTCCCAACACGCCTTCGAGCGAGTGGTCGTTCAATCGGGCTTGGCGTCCGGAAATCGTTCGGCAATGGATTTCTTCACTCGCTCCTCTTCCTCGGGCCGGAGCAACCGTCGGTTGATGCGGCGTTGGACGGCGTCGAGCAACTCCAGCCAATCTTCGAGCGGCGGGTGGGTGATGGCCTGCCACTGGTCGTAACGGCGTTCCCGCGCGAAGAACCGCCAGTCGCCGCCCACGTGCTGGGCATAGACCTGAAGGCTGGTGCCTTCGGCGGTGAATCGTTTCCAACTGATTTCAGCTTTAGCCATGATTCGCTTGTTTGACCGCCGCGCGGGAGCACGCAACGGTGTCGTTAGGTGACATCATTCGTCACGGCAGATCAACACTGGCCACTGCCATGGCGGCGATGCCTTCTTCCCGGCCAATGAACCCCAAGAGTTCGTTGGTGGTCGCCTTGATTCCGACGCGCTCCTGGTTCAACCCCAGCGCTTCAGCAATCTTGATCTTCATCTGTGCGATATGCGGGAAGATTTTTGGCGCTTGAGCGATCACGGTGGAGTCCACGTTGACTATTCTGCCCGCGCGAACGCCGACCAGGCGCGCGGCTTCATTCAGAAAGACGCGGCTCGGCGCGCCTTTCCAGCGCGGGTCTGTGTTCGGGAAAAAGTGGCCGATGTCCGCCTCGCCCAAAGCGCCAAGGATCGCGTCGCAAATCGCGTGCATCAGAACATCCGCGTCCGAGTGTCCTTCCAAACCTTTCGCATGCGGGATGTCCACCCCGCCCAGGATGAGTTTTCGTCCCTCAACCAACGCATGCACGTCGTAGCCGATGCCAACATGAACCATACGCGAGACTATAGGATCGAATGCGACGCCAACCAAGCAGTTTTGCTGCGCCCGGGAAGTTTTAACCTCTCGTGCTTTTTCCAGCCGGCGATGTCATGTGAAATTCGCAATTTGCGGAATCTGTTGTAGAATGGCTCAGGCTAAACACCAACAAAGCATGAAAAGACAAACAATGAGAAATGGACTAGTGATTAAAACATCGATGGTGGCCCTTGCGCTCGGCGCGGGCCTGGCGGTCTCGGCACTCCGTTTGGGTGCGGAAGAGAAAAGCGGCGGAGCGACTCAGAGCATCAAAGGCGAGGTCGTGGACCTTATGTGCTATCTGGACCACGGCGCCAAGGGAGAGAAGCACAAAGGGTGCGCATCCAAATGCATCAAGAGCGGCGGGCCGGTCGGCCTCCTCACCGCGGACAACCAGCTCTACCTGGTGGTCGGGGACCATAAGCCGATCAATGAAGAGCTCGCGGACAAAGCCGCCCAAACCGTCACGCTCAAAGGCAAGGTCGTTGAGCGGAACGGGATGAAGATGATTGAGAACGCGGAGCTGGAGATGTAACGGCCCAGCGGCTGGGAAAAGCGAGCCGGGGCGCGGCCAATGACGCGCCCCGGCCAGTGACTCGACCGAGACGAAGATTACGAGTCGGACCAGGGTTAAGAATCGGACGGGCGACCCGTTGCCGGAGCCATCCGACATGCTGGACAAACCAGACTACGTTCACACGGTCATCAATCACTTGCCTTTGATCGGGTTGCTGGTGTCGATTTTACACCCGCCAGTCGCCGCAGGTGCTCTTGTTGCGCGATTTGAAGTCCGCCGGGCGAATCGAGTGTCTTGGTCGCGGACCAGGAGCGAAATGGCGAAAGAGGGTAATACCCTCAAAAGAGGGTAATAAAGAGGGTAATACCGGGTGAAACTCTTTTACCTCAGCCTCGCCACGCCGGAACTGGCCGTGGCTCGCGTGGTCGCCCGAGACCATCGCCGCCACCTGTCCCCTTTGAGTGTTCCCTTTTGAGTTGTCTTTGAAACCATTTGAAATACCATCGCGCGCATGGTTTCGAGGCTGGAAAACGATTGAATTTCATGCAATGGATCGCGCCATCGGAAAAGGACACGGCCACTGACACGCTGGAAAAGCGCCTCTGGGAAGCCGCCGACCAGTTCCGCGCCAACTCCGGC
>JBAXTC010000512.1:0-5879 GCA_037130375.1 Verrucomicrobiota bacterium
CTTATTGGTCAGGTGCGTGCGATTATGGGAGCGGTGAGGCGACTTATCGCGGTGGCGATGCTGCTCCGACTGGGTTGGGCGGCAGAAGTCCCTGCGGTTGCCGCGACCTACGCTGAAATGCGTGAACTCAACCGCTGGGTCGCGGCGAAGTTCAACGACGACAGCCTGGCCGCCCCGCCGCAATGGGGCTTGGCCGTGCTGACAAATTTCGACGAGTTGTGCCTGAACGCGCGGATGGGGCAACCGCTTGCAATCGGCCAGACCGAGTACCCGCGTGGGGTCTTCTGCCACGCTGCCAGCAAGGTGGCCGTCCGTTTGCCCGCTCCGGGCAAGGCCTTCTCGGCTTTTGTCGGCGTGGACAGCAACTCACAAACGCGCGGAGGGCGCGGCAGCATCGTGTTTTTGGTGACGGTCACAGGGAAAGAAGCGTTCCGCTCAAAGGTCATGCATGAGGGGATGCCGGCCGAGCGAATCAATATCGACCTCGGGGGTGCGACGGAATTTCTGCTGGAAGTTGGTGACGCCGGCGACGGCATCGCCTGCGATCAAGCGGACTGGGCGGATGCGAAGATCGCGTTGGCGGACGGTCGTGTCCTGTGGCTGGGGGATCTGCCGATCATTGAGGGACAAGAGCCTCCGTCGATCTCCCCGGATCTGCCCTTCTCGTTCAGCTACGACGGCCAACCCTCGGCCGCACTGCTCGCGGCATGGAGGCTGGATCGCCAGATCAAGAAGCTCGACGACCAACGGACGGTGCGAACCTGGACTTGGACCGACCCAAAAACCAAACTGGCGCTCCGCTGGGTGGCGACGGAATACCACGATTTCCCGACCATCGAATGGACGCTGCACTTCGAGAACGGCGGGGCGGCGGATACGCCCATCATCTCCGACATCCAGGCCTTGGACGTTCGTTTCGAGCGGAAGAAGGACCAGGTCTATGCTCGATTCGCTTCGCCCGGCGAGTTCGTTTTGAACCATCACGTCGGAAGCCCATGTGCCCCCAACGATTACCAGCCGCTCCGGTCTGCCTTGCCCCACAAGACGACCAAACGCATCGCCACGTCTGGCGGTCGCGGGTCAAACAGCGACTGGCCATATTTCAACATCGAGTGGCCGGGTGAAGGCGTTATCGCGGTGGTAGGTTGGCCCGGGCAGTGGGCGGCGAGCTTTGTGCGAGACGAGACCAACGGACTACGGATGAGGGCGGGGCAGGAGCAGACCCATTTCAAACTGCTGCCCGGCGAGCAAGCGCGCTCGCCGCTGGTCGTTTTGCAATTCTGGAAGGACGACCGGATGCGCTCGCAGAACACCTTCCGTCGCTGGATGCTCGCCCACAACGTACCCAAGCCGGGCGGCCAGCCAATCCAGCCGATGCTTTTCGGCTGCAGCTCGCACTTCACAAGCGAGATGGTCGATGCGAACGAAGCTAATCAGATGCTGTTCATCAACCGCTACCTCGAGGAACGGTTGAAAATCGACTACTGGTGGATGGACGCCGGGTGGTACTTCTGCGACGGCAACTGGACCAAGACCGGCACGTGGGAGGTCGATACCAAACGGTTTCCCCGAGGTCTCCGGGCAATCAGCGACCATGCGCATTCCAATGGCATCAAGACCATCGTCTGGTTCGAGCCCGAGCGGGTTGCCCCCGGCACGTGGCTTACCGAGAAACACCCCGAATGGATTCTAGGCGGCAAGAACGGCGGCCTTCTGAACCTCGGTCATCTCGAGGCTCGCCAATGGCTGACCGGCCACGTCAGCAAGTTGATCACCGACCAGGGCATCGACCTCTACCGCCAGGACTTCAACATGGACCCGCTCGACTTGTGGCGACAGAACGATGCCCCGGATCGCCAGGGCATCACGGAGATTCATCACATCACCGGCTACCTCGCATATTGGGACGAACTGCTCCGTCGGCACCCGGGGTTGCTGATCGACTCGTGTGCGAGCGGTGGCCGGCGAAACGACCTCGAGACGATGCGCCGCTCGGTGCCGCTGTGGCGAACCGATTTCCGGCTCGATCCGCTGGGCAGCCAATGTCATAGCTACGGGATTTCATCCTGGCTCCCGTTGAGCGGCACTGGGACGGGAAATTTCGCCGCATACGACTTTCGCAGCAACATGACTCCCCTCTTGAACTGCATCTGGGACGTGCGCATCAAGCTCGCCGATTACGACCTCATGCGGCGGCTGTGCGATCAGTTCCGTCAGGTGGCCGATTGTTATCTCGGCGACTACTATCCACTGACACCCTACAGCCTTGAGACCACCTCCTGGATGGCCTGGCAGTTCGACCGGCCAGAACGGGGCGCCGGCATGGTGCAAGTCTTCAGGCGGAGCGAGAGCATCTATAAGTCGGCTGACCTGCGACTCCACGGCCTGGACCCCGAAGGCCGCTACCGGTTGCGGAACCTGGACTCACCGGAGACCAACGTCATCTCGGGCCGACAGTTGATGGAGATCGGTGTGCCCGTTGTGTTGAACGATCGCCCCAGCGCGATAGTGATCAGTTATGAAAAGGTTGGCCCTTAGAGGAATCGGTGGTTGCCCTCCCGCGCCGGATCGACGCCTCGGATGCCTGTCAGCCGTGCTCCTGTTGGCCACGACGGTGATCGCGCGGGATTGGAAACCCCATGAGATTCGGCAAATGAATGGGACGGGGGTCGAGATTCAACTCGCCGCGCAGTTTCAGATCGCCACCGAGAGTTGGAATCGCGTGGTGGCCGTGCCTTACATCATCTACATGCCAGAGAAGGATCGCCTGCTGATGCTGGTGAATTGCGATTATCCGCATCATGCCGAGGTGCTGTTCAGCGACGATCTCGGGGCATCGTGGAGTTCGCCGAAAGCCGCGATTGTGGGGACCGACGGCAAACCCGTGGCGGGTATGGGCACATCGCTATGCTATTTGGGTGGGAGAAACGTGCTGTTCTATGGGAGTGCGCGTTGGTTCAGCCGCGACTACGGTCAGACGTGGAAGGAGTCCGTGGGGTTGGCGCCAACTTCCGATGGCAAGCCGTGGTACACATGGGATCCGCCGCTCGTGGAACGCGACGCCAAGACGGGCAGGATCGCTCGACTGCTGGAAACTGGCTATACCTGGTTCAAGCCGCCCGAGGTCAAGACGGCACACCAACAAGGCTATCTCCGCTTCAGCACAGACGAAGGTAAGAGCTGGAGCCCGTCATCCAAGATTCCTCAATGGCAGGCGGTCAGCGAAGTGGCGTTGCTGCGCGCGGCCAACGGCCATTTGGTGGCGGCGTGCCGCACCGATACTCCGACCCGGATGCAACCCGAGACGATTGATCATACCGAAGGTCTCGGCATCTCCATCTCCACGGATGAAGGCCAAACCTGGTCGGCGGTGCGGAAGCTCTACGACTGGGGGCGGCACCATCCATCGCTGATCTTGTTGCCGAACGGGGAAATCGTGATGACCTATGTGGTGCGCAAAGGGTACGTCAACACTCGGGACGGCTTTCCGCAATTCGGCATTGAAGCGGTGCTCAGTCGTGACCACGGTCAGACTTGGGATTTGGATCACAAATACATTTTGCACCACTGGATCGGGCATATCAAAGAAGGACCGACGGCGTGGTATCCGAGCAGCCAGGCCACCTCGACCGTCCGGTTGCCGGATGGTTCAATCCTCACGGCGTTCGGGACGGGCTATCGGTGCCAAGACATCGTAAAAGGACAGCCCGCCCCCAGGGATGTCGGCTTGATCCGCTGGCGGCTCAATTCCGGGGCCGTAAACGCCGAGACGAAGCTCCGCGATGCGCCGTTCGACTCGGAGCTGCGCAACGTGTACAATCCCGATCGCCACTGATGTGGAGTTGTAACGCCCGTCAACTGAAACCGCCTGTCATTGGCGAAAACATCACCGGATGTGGCGGAAGCCGGGTCTTCTGAACGGACGTCAAACGCCCATACTCCTGGGCCGGGGATGGTTTTGGCTTTGAAAGCGGAATTCTTGGACCAACTCCCTAACGATGCCCCCCGCCTCCGCGCCCACCACCACCACCAGAAAAGCCACCTCCTCCGCGTCCACCCGAAAAACCGCCTCCTCCGCGGTATCCCGAGAATCCACCGCTGGCGGCATAAGCACCTCCACGATAGCCGCCGGAATTGCCTCTGCCATAACCGGCGTAGCCACCCCGCCCATAACCGTAGCCGCAGTATCCACCCCGCCCGTAACCATACCCTGGATAATACCCGCGGCCGTAACCGTAATAACCGTTGCCTCCATACCAAGAGGACCCCCAGTAGCCGCAACCAAGGCCGATTCCAAACGATAGTCCCGGGTAGTAACCGGAACCGCCGTAATAGGGGTAGCCGCCATAATACGAGTAATCTCCGTAATCCGCATACACTGTCGTCGGCACGTACGACACGGAAGGCGCCGCTTGCGCATAAGCAACTGGCGCCTGTGCTTGGGCGTATTGCGCCGGTGCATAGCTGGGGGCTTGAGCTGCAGCAACACTTTGGCGCTGGTTAAGCAGCGCGACGACGACGCGATCTGAGATGCCCTCAGAGCGAAGGTTGATAATCTCGGAAGCGCTGAGGTTGACGCCAGTCGAACTCTGGACGAAGGCAACGATGGTCCCCTCATCGACTTTGGCGCGAGAGAGCTTTACCACATCAGCCACCACGGGTGTGGTGAACGACGACTGGCCAAAACCAACCGAGGCCTGCCAGGAAAGCGCCAATACCGTCGCAAGAATGAAAACGCTTCTCATAAAATTAGTACATTCTGGTTTTGCCTAAAACGCAATTGCATCGATAGTTTGACGGGTTTTGCAGGTTCCCAATTCACAGTTGCCTTCAAACTGCTGCGGACCAATACCCACGCGGCGCATCGCTCGTTGTCATGGACAGAATCTACCGCATCGCCGCTGCCGCAACTCTCCGTTATCTCTGTTATCTTCTGTTCAAACCCAAGTCAAGAATTCCGCACGGAGTCTCCGACTCCGTGGACCGGCAGGTCGGAGACCTGCCCTACAACCTGTCAAAATGACTTTCCTGTTCCGATCAGAGTCGTTTGGCGCGGTAGAACCGTACCGGATCGGAAGCCGCAGTGGGCGGCAGGATGTGGAAGGCGTTCGTCATCACCGTGACCGTGCCCGGCAGCCAGGTTGCGCCCGGGGCCGCCGAGGTGGCGGTCAGGAGTTGGTTGGTCTTTCCCGGCGCGTCATAGATGACGCACTGGGTTTGGTGGCCTGCCGCCGGGAAGAGGTCGAGAAACGGCGGGTCAGCAATAAAGTCCCAGACCTGGTATTCCGTGTGTGCGGCGGCAGCGGGGGCGACGGCCTGGAAAGCAACGGTTAACGGGACGCGGGCGACGAACACCCAGGGGTTCGTAATCGAAAGCGTGTCGCGCTTTTCGATCCAATAGCTATGCCAAGGCCGGCCGTAAAGCGTCAGGGTGGGCGAAGCAATCAAGGTCGCAGGCAGAATCGGGTTTCCCGGGGGGATGTTTATCGCGACGTTGGCCAGCAAGAATGCCTGGTTGTTGAGCAGGATGATTCCCCCACTGCTTGCCGTGAGGCTGGACGAATAGCCCCCAACCGAGATGAAACCGGAAAGGCCGCTCAGGTCGATCACGCTCCCCGTTCCGTCTGCGGTCACCTGCACCGCGCCTGTGGATAGCGAAACCAACCCGCCCAGGTCGAGCATGCCTCCAGTGTATGCCTGCACATAGAGCACGCGAGAATTCCCCACCACGATGCTTGTTACGGATGACAGGTCCACCAGGCTGCCGGCCCCGTTCGCTTGCCAGGTCGGGTTTTGGTTGCCATGCGTCACACGAAACACATTGGTCATCCGCGCTATGCCACCGTTGAACGCGTAGATGTCGGTGTCGTCGATGTTCG
>JBAXTC010000513.1:0-5870 GCA_037130375.1 Verrucomicrobiota bacterium
CGGCCCCGGCCCCGACACGGGCGCTGTCCCACATGCCCGGCCGACTGTGCGCCAGGCACCGGTGCTGGCCCCAATGCTCGAGGTCAGACGATTCGGCGATCCAGATGTAATTCCCGCCGATGGCCGGACTGCTGGGACGATGCAGGGCGTAGTACTTGCCGCCAATTCGCTCGTCGAACATTGCGCAGTCCTTGTTGTGTGGAGGGAGAATCATGCCGTGTTCGAGAATGGTCCGCCAATCGGTTGTGCTGCGCAACCCCACACCCACGCCGTGCTCGGACACTTCCGTAAAGGTCAGGTAATAGGTGTCACCGATCTGCGCCACGCGGCAATCTTCGATGCCGTAGGATTCCAGTTCGCCATGGCCGAACATCGGCGGATAAGACGGGTCTTCGGCAAAGCTGACCCCATCTTCACTGGCGACCAGACGGAAATGGGACATGGTGGTCAGGTAATCCCTGCCATCATAGCCAATGACCCTCGGGTCGGCGCGATTGAGCTTCGGATCGGAGTTGTCGAATTCCAGAATGCGCAACTCTCCGTCTGCGCCCAAGATGGGGAAGGACGTCTTGCCCGGTTTTTGCTCGGGGCGCTCGGCAACGCGCAGCAGCAGCCAGGTCCGGTTGTTGAACCGGAAGACGCCGGGGTTCAGCAGGCATTCCACTTTCATTCCCGCGATGCTCGGCCGGATGTCGGCCGGCCGCAGGATGGGATTTTCAGCAAAGCGTTTCGCGATGTCAGCCATGTTAAACTCTTTCTTAATCTGTGTAACGAATGATGACGTTGTCGATGACAGTCCGTTTTCCCTCGCGCAATATCTTCCCGCCCGCCGGAGTGAGCACCACGACCATCGCGGCATCGGACGGGATGGTGATGCGGGCGCGACCCTGAGCGTTCTTTTGGAGAAATTGATCGCTGACGGCGTCGTAAATATCCCTCGCCTCGGACCCAACCTCGATCTCCACTGTCTTGGTTGAAGCGCAGGGGTTGTAATAGAGGCATGTGGGATACGCTGGGGCGTGAAAGTAATCTGTTTTCAGAAGGTCCAGTTGCAGGATTTGTTCGACGTTGGTCCGCTTGATAATGCCGCCAAGGATTCCCACATGAGAACTGCCGTAGAGACCCAAGTCGGTAGCGGCGGAGGCGGGGCGATAGAGGACAATGGGAACGGTGGCTTCCTTGAGGAGGTCAATGAAGGTGACGACCAGGTCTCCTTGGGCAAACGGGCCGATCGTGGATTGATAGGAAATGGCCATGGCGTCCACCGCCAGCTTGTCCGGGCCTTTCCAACCGGCGGAACGATCACTGCTCTCCGCCTTGACGTAGAGTTTGTTCCGAAGCGCGGCGGGCAGTTCAAGCACCTGAGCAGGCCCCGCGCCGGACACCGCGAAGGCGCGAGTGTAGGGACCGTCAGGATGGCTCGAAAACGAGAACTGGAAGACATTGGAGGCATGTCCCCCATCGATGCGTTCTGCCGCCACCACGAGCCATCTCTCCCGCGCCGGGGGGAGGTTGAACTCCCAGATATGTTCAAACGGCGGCCCATCGCCGGACGCCTCCTCGAATACCTCACAATCGGGCGGCGACTCGTGCCGAAAGTGAGTGGAGACAAAACTTCCCCGCGCGATGTTTCCCCGCACAGTGCGGTAATCGGCGCAGGCGGTGGCTGCGCCGCGTTTCCATTTGCGGATTCCCTCGTAGGCAATCACCGATTTGCCGTCATGCGCTTTGGCCCAGGCGTAACTTGATTGGCGCCCTGCGTCATGAGCATTGGGATAAAAAAGACGCGCGGCATTGGCCAAATTCAGCGTCCACTTGCCAATGTCGCGCGCGTATCGTGTGTCATAGCGCGCCAGCGGCGCCAGCGCGCCAGCCCATTGAAACGTGTTCATCGCAAAAGCGTAGCCTTGGCCGTCCGTGGTGCTCCCGACCAGGCCATGCGCATCCAGACCGTTCCAGCGATCCGAGATGACTCCCCACCCCGGTCGGGCTTGCGGCTTGCCGCGCGGTTCAAAGCAATCATTCACCAGCCTGGCGACGTCGTAATGGCGGCCCAGTTCGGCGTTCATGCGCGCGGCGATCATCGCGCCATAGGGCAGCAGCACTTCATAGAGCGGACTTTGATCGGCCGGCCTCTCCACCAGCGAACGGATGGCCCAGTCGGCAGCGGTCAGGAAGCGAGGGTCTTTGAATTGCAGCCACGCCATGTATTCGAGCCACGCGATGCCGGCCGCGCCTTCCGGTTCAATCCGCCCCTGCTCCATCGGCTTCATGGTTCTCAGGTTTAATCCAGTATGATCGAAATTGGGCAGTGCGAGCGGGTCGATTCTGCCGCCCAAAGCCACACACGCCTCATGCCATTTTTGCGCCACCGATCGCGCCTGCTGGTCGCGTGCCGGGTTTCCGGGATAGAGGGCATCGAGTTGGTAGAAGAGAACATTGGGAAAGACGTCATACCAAAATGAGCCCCCTGTGCCGCCGCGCGGGCGGTTCACATAAACCCCTTCTTCCGCATTGAAGAAATTCGTGCCCAACGACACCCAGTCATGACCGCGAAAATTCCGCATGTCCAGTCCGACGAGTGAACCGCTGACGACCGCCGCAAGATAGTTGACAGCCTCCGGATCATTCGGGCCGCCGACATAAGACGGGAACGATATCATCGTGCGGCCTTCACCGAGCCAACCGACCAACGGCAGATGTTCACCACGCTGTTCAAAATCGAACACAAGGCCGAGGTAATCCCGGGTCACCTGGGACCAGTCGCGCATCGCAAACGGCTGTGGAAGATTGGGCATCCGCTCCACGCGAGGGATCGCGCATTGTGAAGTCCCGTCAACCGCGCCCAGTTGCCCGGCGCCACCCATCGTCACCAACCCGGCCAGGATTGGCAGGGTCCGCAGCAGGAAAGCAGGTTGTTTCATAAAGTCAGCAGGGCTGTCTGGCAGAATAACAACTCCGCGCAGGCAGCCCTGCTTTTTGTCTCATCCCGGCCGAGATTGCCCTGGCCGGGAAGAGTTTCTGGCACTGTCGTTACTCCTGGATGACGCGATAGAAACCGGCGTTGCCAGCATGGTTGGCGGTATCCGAATACGTCGTCGTCAGGCCGCCGGAAGCCACGCCCGTTGCGAGCGTCGCCAGTGAACCCACCGTGCTGCCAAACTGCACCGTATAAGTCTTGTCGGGAACGCTGTCCCAGGTCAGGTCCCAGCCGCCGCCTTGGGGAACAAGCCCGGTGATTTGCGGCTTGCTGAGCGCCACGGACAGATCGTCGATCAACATAAGGCCGGTGACGAGCGACGAGCCGCCCGACGCGAGGTTGACCCGCAGCTTGACAGTGCCCGCAGGCACGAGCAGTCGTTGGTATTGCCGATCAAAGGACGAGGCAGCGACGCTGCCCAGCCAGCCCGGACTATCGCCAGACACGTTGAAATCGTGACCCTCCAATTGGCTGTTGTTCGCATCCGTGAACGCGAAGGACAAACGCATATTCCCGTTCGTGATGCTGTAAAGTTGGAACCATTGGAAATTGAGCACATCTCCAGGAACCACGCCGGACAAGGTGAGGAACCCATACCACTCACCGTACCCGTTTTCGTTGTTGTCCAGCAGCGACAAGGAGTGAGTGGGGCTGACGGAGTTGCCCGTGCTGACCTGATCAATCGAGGCATCGCTTCCACCGCGCGACCATATCCCCGCCGGCAACGCAGCCGTCGGATTGTTCAAGTTATCGCCATTCTCGAACGTCGGGTTCGGAAAGAGGTTCCCAACCTGAACGGTCGTGGGATGGACGGTTACGGTCAGATCGTCGATGACCATGACGCCGACGGTTGCGACGGGGCCGGCGGAGGCCAGCGCAACCCGAATCTTTCCCGCTCCCACAGGGACCACCAGTTCCTGTTGCCGCTTCACGAAGGAAGAGCCGCCGATGGTGCCCAGCCAACCGGCGCTATTGCCGGACGCGACGAAATGGGTTTCCGCGAGGAAACTGCCGCCTGCGGTAAAGAAGCCGACCGTCAGCCGCATCTCGCCATTGGTGATGCCGTACATTTCGGACCATTGAACGTCCAACCGGTCGCCCGGGTTGGCGTGGCCGCTGAGGAGGACGTCGGAATACCACTCGCCGTAATCCGTGGCACTGGAATCCACGACCGCCAGCGCATGGGTCGGGCTGACAGAATTGTTGGTGGTGGCCTGATCAATGGAGGCATCGCTGCCGCCCCGATTCCAATTGGCCGGTGTGCCGTTGGGTTGATCGAGGTTGTTGCCGTTCTCGAAGGTTGGGTTCACCCAGAAGTTGCCCGATACGACTGGCGCGACGCGCGCCACCGACAAATCGTCTATGACCATCACCCCGGTGATGGTTCCAGGACCGCCGGAGACCAGCGAGCAGCGCATCTTCACCGCGCCGGATGGCACCAGCATGGACCCGTTGCGCATCGTAAACGTGGAATTCTCGATGGTGCCCAGCCATCCAGCGCTTGTTGTGCCGGAGGTGACAAAGTCGGTCTGCCCAACGACGCTGTTGCCGAGGTCAAAAAACAGCACCGTCAGCCGCATCTCGGGGCCGCTGATGTTATACATTTCGAACCACTGGATGTTCACCGTGTCACCGGGGCTGGCGTTGCCGCTGAGGGGAACGTCGGAATACCACTCGCCGTAGAAATCGCCCGCATTGGTATCAATGAGCGCCAAGGCATGATTAAAGCTGGTGTAATTGTTGGCGATCACCTGACAGATGGCGGGGGTGTTGCCGCCGCGATTCCAATTTGAGACCGTGCCGGTTGGCTGGTCGAGGTTGCTGCCGAGTTCAAAGGTCGGGTTTATCCAGAAGTTGCCGAACAGCAGGTTCGCCACGGGCAATCGCGCGACAGATAGATCATCGATGACCATCACCCCGGTAATGGATGCGGAACCACCCGAGACCAGCGAACAGCGCATCTTCACCGCGCCGAGCGGCACGGCCAGGGAGCCGTTACGCTTCGTAAACGTCGAGTCGGCGATTGTGCTCACCCATCCGGGGCTGCTTGTGCCGCTCGTGACAAAGTGGGTTTCGCCGACAACCGAGTCCGCGGCGTTAAAGAACAACACGGTCAAGCGCATCTCGGGGCCGCTGAGGTTGTACATCTCATACCACTGGATATTCAACGTGTCGCCGCCGCTGGCATTGCCACCCAGAGCGACATCGGAATACCATTCGCCGTAGCCGCTGCCACTGGTATCGTCATCTATGACCGCCAGCGCATGAGTTGGACTCACCGCGTTGTTGGTGATCACCTGGCAGATCGCCGGGTTGCCTCCCCCGCGATTCCAATTTGAGACCGTCCCGCTGGTCTCGTCGAGGTTGATGCCGATCTCGAAGCCGGGGTTCACCCAAAAATTCTTCGGGAGGTAATCGGCGCGGGCCGGGTTGGCCGTCAGCAACAGCGTGGCTAGGCCGAGGAGTGTAAGTTTATATTTCATATTCGTTCTTTCGTTCTTTCTTTCGTTTGTTCATTGGTGGCGCGTATGGGGTGCGCGCGATCATTCCTGGAGTGCCAAGGTAACTTAGGCGATCCCCAATGTCGAGAGAATTGTTGGGTCCCGGTTCCAACTTGGAACGTGCGCATCTTAGATTTTTCGGAGCGATGACAGGGGCGCAAGACAGAATTGGTCGAAGCCTGCGATTTCATGGGAATCAAACCTAAAAACAGCAGTTGGAACCACGGATTACAACAGTTGGAACCACGGATTTCACGGATAACACGGATAAAGAAGGGATTGGGGTGGAAGGGGTGTTCACCCGGCGGGTGGTCGCGAAAGAGGTTCTCGACCGTGACGAAGTCTTCTCAGGCCAAGGGCCTGCTTCATAAAGTTCGGGATTGGTTGTG
>JBAXTC010000514.1:0-5864 GCA_037130375.1 Verrucomicrobiota bacterium
AATCCCAGCCATCTGGCTGACACCAAGACCCAGACGGAATTGCGCAAGGTCAACAGGCGGAGTGGAGCGATGTCACTCAGCGTGTTTCCGAAGAAGTCCGCTGGCGGAATTCGAGCTGGCCCAACTGGTTAGACTGGCTCAAGTGCGCCTGCGTTAGGGGAACGGACGGGATGCAGATTGGAGAGGGAGTGCTGTCCTTGACCTTGCCCGTCTGGTTGAGGGTGGCTGGTTGGATCGCGAAGGCGACGGCCCGGCGACGATATTCCGCCGCAGCAGGAAAGCATGGGAACCGGCCAGACCCGGCTCACCGCCGGGTCTTTTACGGGCTGGCCCTCGCTCCAGACAACCAGAGTCTTTCCACGGTCACGCCGGCAGCGCTTGAGCCATCTCGCGCAGCGGGCGGGAATCCCGTCTGCGGCGGGCACAATGGCCGTGAACTGGCCGGGGATGTCTAGCGCCGCATCCAACCAGAGATTCCGAAATACCCGTTTTTGATGAATTGGGGCGTATGGTCCAGGACTGTCTGTTGTGTCTTCTCCGATGTCGCGCTAATCAGCCAGTCCTCTGAGGTAACGAAACCGCTCTTGGTTTTCTCGACGCATACCTGGGCCGTCTTCTCAGCCGCCTCGCCTATCACCTCCCGGTTCCCATAGACCACCGCTGCTCCATAGACCACAGCGCCAGCAACCACAACCTCGGGTTGGCCGGTACCGGCCCCGCCGAGCATCATGGCCCCGCCCGCTGACTTGGCCGCCCCCACTCCTATCTTCTCGTGGTCGCCCTGTTCGATGCCTTGATAAACGTCGTGCCCTCCGTCCAAGACAGCCGCTGCGCCACCCACCACTCCACCGGCCGCCATGTGCCCGGCAACCAGCAGTCCACCGCTCGCCAGGTTTGCGCTACCCTCGGTAAGGTTGAAAGCCCCCTCCGCATTCTCTCCGTTTCTGACATTCTGGTACCCATCTACCAGTTGAACCACACCTGCGGCCCCCGCAGCGGCGCCACCGACTTTGGTCAAGGCCTTCCCAATCTTGGGGGCGCTCTCAGCGGTCGCCAAATCCGTGCTTCCGCCCTTTGGACTCGTTTGCATTCCGGCAGTGCGGCTTCCAAAGGTTTCCCCACGACTGGCAACCTTGGCCGACTTGGCTGTCCCTCCTTCGGCAATCGAACTCGCGAGTTTCGCCGCATCATTGTTGCACTTCAACGTCTGCTCAAGGGCCACCCCCGTCGGCTCGCCCAGGACATACGATGTCCTCACCACATGCACTTGAAGCCGCCCATCGCAGGCGGCCTCAATTACAGCCTGCGCCGCCTGCTTCTCCGTTGAACTGGTTGCTTGGCTCTTGAGAATCCGCTCGGCTGACTTGACGGCCCACTCGGACGACCCTTGTGGGTGACCATAGGCGTGGCCCAACTGGCCGCTGCCGCCCTTGGCCTCGATGACGTGGACGGTCCCGTCGCCAGCCAGATAAACCATGTCCGGTCCCTGGGGAACCGTCCGTTTGCCACTCTCGAGCAGCGGTCGCCATCCCTGCTGACGCGCCCAGCGCATGGCGCCGTTCTCCCCCAGCTTCTCCCCGATTAAGATGCGCTCCGCGGTTGAGGCATTCAACCACTCCCTTTGAGCGGGAGTCTGGCGAGGCTGATGCTCTACCAGCGCGGCTGCCCCTTTCTCGGGAAAACTCACTGCCGCATAGGCGTTGTTGATGTTATTCGCGAGCAGCACGCACGCGGCCAATACGATATTTCGAGCGTTCATGTTTTGTGCTTTCTGTAGTTATTGTTTTCTGTGTTTTGGCCACCTTGATTGATGGCCTTCAATATTCTTATCGCGCTTGCGGGCATCTTTCTTACAAAGAACCTCACCGGGCTCCAAAGGAGGCTTGCATGAAGTGGCCGGCTCGCGCACAGTCAGCCCGTGATATGCTGCGACCTGGACGCGCTACGATCAGGCGACCCCGAGGCTTGGGACGCTTTGTTTGATTCGCTCTGGCCGGTGGCATTAGCCGCCGCCCACGCGCGACTGGGAACCACATTTCCAGAAGAAATCGAAGACGTGACCATCGAGGCGCTTGAAGAAATTGCCGCGAAAATGTCCCAGGTCAAAACCATCGAGGAATTCCCTAAATTGGCCCGCAGCATCGCCGGAAACCTGGCTGTTAGCCGCTGGCGAAGCTTGACCGCCAAGAAGCGAGGGGCGGGCCAGGGCGAATCCATGGATGCCTCACCCTTCGGTGGAAATCATCCTCCGGAGCCGCAATCGGTCACGCCCCGCTTGGACACGTTGGACCTGAAGGAGTTGCGGAAACTGCTGGCGGCGCTGCAAACAGACCTGAAACCGGGATTCAAGGCGGCCCTTGATGATTTCTTCCTGGAGGGCCTTTCCTACGAGGAAATCAGCCGGAAGCGGGGCTGGCCGATTGGGACGATCGGCGTCTATATCCAGCGCGGTCTGGCAGCCATGCGCCAGGAGCGGAAGAGGTACCCCAATTTGTTGAAAGAAGCGGCAGAGTATTTGCGATTATTACTTTGGTGAACGTGAACGATCCACTCTTTACCAACCTGGCTTTGAAAGTCATCGCTGGCCGCGCCAGCGAAGCTGAGCGGTCTGAACTGGCCGAGCAGGTCGCCCGTCGTCCCGAGTTGGAGGCGGAGCTTGATGACCTGCGGGCAGACGTTGCCTTCGCCAAGGAAGTGTTACCCTTGCTCGGAGACGAGCATGTGAAGGCCGGGAAACTGCCGGGTTACGCCCGAGCGCGCCTGCGCGCCGCGGTGAGGCGGAGCCTGGGCAACCCGCCGCCTCCGCAGCCAACCTGGATCGCAACTGTAGTGGGGATGGTCGGGCAATGGCGATGGTGGCTCGGGTTGGCCACGGCAGCCGCCGTTGGGCTGATTGTGGTGTCCCTCAACTGGACCCGCATGTCTGTCAATACCGCCAGCAATGTTAATCCCAAGCCGCTCGTTCAACTCGCTATGCTGGATTCGATGGGACAGACCAGAGGAACGGGAGCCTCGGGGTTTTGGAAGGACCTCACACTAGGAGGACCTCAAGGGAATCTACAACTCGCGACCACCCTGAAGGAGAGCTTGCAGCAGACCAACCTGACGTTCTTTTCCGAGACAGCGGATTTGAAGAAGTGGCTGGAGGAGTGGCCGAGTGATAACGAACAACCAGTCTTCAAAGTCTGGTATGATCGCGACGCTCGCGAAGTGCGGGTCTTGGGCATGCGGAGGGGGAAGCGGCAGGTCGAACAGAGATTTCCTGTGGGGAACGAACGGGATTTGGTCACCGCCCTGCAAGCGGCGCGCGAAGCGGCCAAGCAGGTGGTCAAACCGTAGATCAAGGCTTCCGGATGCCAATTTCACGAGCAGAGTTCCCCAGGCCGCAACGCATAGGAAACAAAGACGTTTTCATCGTTAACAACCACAACGATGCCATGTTGCCCTGGGCGGCGATACGGTGCCACTTAGCGGCTCCTCCTTTATTGCTGACTCTTGACCACCATACGGATATGCATCTGGCCTTTACGCACTTCCTCTGTAGCGTGCGGGGAGGGACCAATTGGGATAGGGAGAGACTTCTCGAAGAGGCCAACGAACTCTGTAGGGATGTTGATTTCAATGATGCCGGCTCGGTCTGCGACGCTTGTATCCGCTGCCACCGCCCGCATTTTGACGACGCCATCGAGGGGGCGTACCTAGAACGGAAGTTGGCCGACCTCTCCAGGCTGGCGAAAGCTTTCAACCTGACCGATTTTCCCGAAAGCGGCTACATCCTCGACATCGACCTTGACTATTTCCACACCCACCAATCCATCAAGCCACGGGATGCATCCGTCTTCCATGACCTGATCCGCCGAGCAACGGCTGTGACGGTTTCGATGGAACCTATTTTCGTGCAGCAAGAGCGGCTTGTCACATGTATCAACAGCCAATTGCTTTTTGAGATGATTAAGGAGCACATTTCTAAGGCAGCCACCATCACTGGATGCACAAAAGAACCGAACAATCATGCGTGACAAGAACAGAGAAGATAGCGCTTACTACCTCCTGCATCGGGCTTGGCGGCCTCCGCGGCTCCTCGCGCTATTGGTCGCCCTCCTGTCCGGGGTGGCGATGGCAAAGCCTGTTCTGACCAACGAAATCGCCGATTTGCGAGAACAGGTGCTTAAATATTACAAGCAAGGCCATTATTCCGAAGCTCTGCCGCTGGCCAAACAACTGGCCGGGTTGACGGAGGCGACTTACGGATCGGAGCACCCCGACACAGCAACGCGGTTGGACGAGCTAGCTTTGGTGTATGCGAGGATGGCCGATTACAGGAACGCCGAGCCCCTGTTTCAGCGCAGTCTTCATATCCGGGAGAAAGTCTTGGGGCTGGAGCATCCCGACACGGCCAAGGCGTTGAGCAACTTAGCCATGCTGTATGACGCCGCGGGCGACTACGGGAAGGCCGAACCCCTGTTTCAGCGCAGTCTGAATGTTCGGGAGAAGGTCTTGGGGCCGGAGCATCCCAGCACGGCCACGTCCTTGAACAATCTGGCCGGGCTGTATCACACAATGGGCGATTACGGCAAGGCCGAGCCACTATTTCAGCGTTGCCTGAAGATCTTTGAGAGTGCCTCGGGGTCCGAGAACCCCTATACAGCAACAGCGCTGAACAATCTAGCCGCGCTGTATTACGAAATGGGCGATTACGGTAAGGCCGAGCCCTTATTACATCGCTGCCTGAAGATCAGCGAACAAGCCTTGGGGCCGGAGCATCCCGACACGGCCAAGGCGTTGAACAACCTAGCCAAGGTATATACTTGCGAGGGTGATTACGGCGGGGCTGAACCCTTATTGCAGCGAGGGGTGAAGGTATTGGAGAATCTCTTGGGGCGGGAGCATCCCGACACGGCCTCGTTACTAGACAGTTTGGCTCTGCTGTATGACACCATGACCGATTACGGCAAGGCCGAGGCCCTATTTCAGCGCTGCCTGAAGATCAGGGAAAATGCCTTGGGGCCGGAGCATCCCGACACGGCCACGTCGCTGCACAACCTAGCCTCTCTTTATCGGCGCATGGGCGATTACGAGAAGTCCGAGCCCTTATGCCAACGCACGCTAGAGATCAGGGAGAAAGTCTTGGGGGCGGTGCATCCCGACACGGTCAGGTCGATGTACAACCTAGCTTGGCTATATCAGAGCATGGGGGAACGCACGAAGGCACTTCTCGCAGCCGAGAGAGCAACCTCAGTCTACGAAAGTATGTTGGGTAGGCTGCTCTCGTTCACCTCGGACCGTCAACGGACGGCCTACGTGCGATGCCAGAATCCCTACGATCTGCTCGCCACCTTGGGTTGCGCCCCCGGTCTCGCAGAGGCATTGCTGCGGAACCGCGGAATCGTTTTGGATTCGCTGATGGAAGATGAACTCGCGGCGAAGGAGTCCAGCGACCCCGAGGTTAAGAAATCGCTAGAGGACTTGCGGTCAGCAGGCCGACGGTTGATCAAGTTACAGATGGAAACGCCTAGCGACTTGAGTCCTGAGGCATTGAGGCAAAGGCAGACCGAGAAGGACACTTTCGAACAGCAAGTGGACACATTCCAGAAGGCCCTGGCACGCAACGTGGGATCGCTCGGACGGACGCGTCGGGCGCTGCGAGTCACCGTGCCCGAGGTGCGGGCGGTATTGGCCAAGGACGAGGTGTTGCTGGAGTTTATCCGGTATTCTCACTACCTCGGAAAGGCGCAATCTGAAGCTCGCTACGGAGTAGTTTTGATTGGATCAGTGAGGGCGACGGTGGGTGGCAAAAAGGCCGGCGGGCCGGTCTGGGTGCCGCTGGGCTCGGCCGAGAGCATCGAACGAAACCTCAAGGAGTA
>JBAXTC010000515.1:0-5852 GCA_037130375.1 Verrucomicrobiota bacterium
ACCTGCTGAAAGCGGTCTTTGACGCGGCTGATTGCGTCGGCCACGTGCGCGAACCGGCCACTGTCAAAAATGGCCTCCTGGACGCCGGCCATGCAGCGAAAGCGCAGTTCCTTGCAGACCTCGCCGACCTCGCGGAGAAAACCGAGATCCAGAATCAGCGGTTTATCGTTGTGGCTGCGTAGATAATCGAGCATCTCGTCCACGACCAACAACAGACCGTGATTGGGAAATTTCTTGTGGAAAGCGCCCATCATTGCTTCGAGGGAAGTCTTGTTCTCGCGAACCTTGTCAGCTTGCGGAAACTGGAACGTCACACCCCACTCCGTCAGCTTTTCTTCCAAGTGGCCCGTGATGATGTCGCGCAGGGACATTTCCGTTGAGCCGATCTCCAGCCGGACGACTTTGAATTTTCCCGCAATGACGGGCGCGGCCTGGCGGACTTGTTCGTTGGTCAACAGCGCGGAGAATTCCTCGTTTTCCGCGACGCTGGAGATGACAGACATCAAGTGCGATTTGCCCGTGCCGTAGTTGCCGACGATTAACAGGCCATGATTGTCCTGCAGCTTGGAGTATTGAAGCTGGGGAAACACTAAGCCGCACAACCGGTCAGCCATGTCGGCGGAAATCACATAGGTCGAGACCAGCTCCCGCGCCTTGTCACTTTTGTTTGCATGGCGGAGTTCGATGACCGATTCAATCGGTTGGAACTGAATCAATTCGCTATATTTCATGTGGTCAGATGCAATTGCAGTTTGTCCTCGGCGACGGAAATAACGGGATAGCCGCTCACAGCCTGGCAAAAATAGTCGGGATGCCCGGTCTGCCCGAAGCGCAACTCGCCGTCTGTGACGACCCCATTCCATGTCGCCACGATGAAGCGATTGCGAGAAACATCCTGTAGGAAACCCAGCGGATTCAATTGCAGCGTGGAATCGAACAACAGTTCGGTATCGTCAAGGCACAGGCCAGACTTGTAGCTTTCTTCAACCACCTCTGTGGCGAGATCCTCGGCGTTGAGCGCACGCTGGCGGCGGTTCTGACTGAGCAACCGTTGGCTAAGGAGCAGGCTGAGATTGATAAGCGGCAAATCAAGTTGGTTTGCGACCTGCTTGAGCAACTGGGTTTTGCCGGCACGGGCACCGCCAGCAACTTGGATGCCAGGAACTTCCACAAGCGCCCGAGCTCATGGGCGAGCATCTTCTTGCGGCTGATCCGCATGTAATGTGTGTCCTTATTCACGCCCAAATACTTCGCAATTACACCGACCCCTAGCCAGTGTTTTGCATACGGTTCATTCCCAATGCTTCAACCAGTCCTTAACTTGGGCCGGCAGCTCACACAAGAAACGAGCCTAGCGGCGCATGTCCGGAAAGACCAGAAGAAACCCGGACAATTCCAGATGAATCCGATTCAAGCAGTTCTGTAAGAAAAGGCAAGCGCGTCTCTGGCTTGCCATTCTCGACCGGGAAGGAGGAATCCTCCGGCTAAATCGGATCAGGTATTGGCAATGGAGGTCGATCGATATCCGCAAGATTCATTCCGGCGCGTCACGGCGCCGGTTCGAGACAACGTCACAACTGCCACGACCACATCCAACCAGCCGGGTATGATTGCGTGCCTTACAGCCTTCGACTTCACAAAGCACCTCCAGGTTACCCGGATGGAACCAGCGGGCTCCACCATGCCCGCTGGTTCTTTGGTTAGTCGCGCCCTTATCTGGACCACCGAGTATCAAGGGAGCCGCAGGCCAGGCACTCGACAATCAGAGGTCCAAGCGTGAAGCCGCCTTTCTTCAAGCGCGCAAAGACAGCCGGGAAATCCACCTTGCAGGCCCTGATCGAGGTCATTTTTCACCACTATTCACCGTTTTAGTTTGCCTCCGACCTGCCCAACTGGATACTGAGGCACTTATTATGAAAGATGAGACTGACCAATTCTTCCATAGCCGCACGGCACAACTGAGAACATCGAAATCATGAACACCCCAGCCACTCCCGACCGTTGCCACTGCTCCTGCTGCGCCGGCCACGCAACCGCGCCGTTGACACTCCAAAATCTGAACCGTCGCGACTTCCTCCTTCGGGTGGGCGCGCTGACGGTCGGTGGCCTGGCCTTGCCGGCAGTCAACCTCGGCGCGGCGGATGTGGCGCCCGCCCAAACCCGGCCCGGGCGGATCGTCAAGCCGCTGAAAGTCCAACCGGTGCTGACCTACGCGCTGCCCAAACGTCGCGAGGCCACAAGTTGGCGCGGCTGGGGCGGCATCCAGACGGAGCAGGATGTGTCCGCCGAGAAACAGCGCATCGGCGATGAACTGGCCCGGCTCAAGAGCCAGTCGGCCTTCCCGCTGGAAATCGCGCCGCTCGTCACCGCCGCCAATGCGCAGGAGGCGGCGAACATCGCCAAAGGCGATTACGACGCGATGCTGATGTATGCGGCCGGCGGAGGGCGCGAGGTGCTCGAAGCCCTCACGCTCAAGGACAAGTTCAACCTCATGTTTCTGCGCCACGATTCCGGCCCGGTTTATCTCTGGTATGAAATCGTTCATCCGCATTTCCTGCGCAAGGCCGTGGATGAATATGGCCAGCCGGGCATGGACGTGAACGACGTGGTGGTGGACAGCGGCGACGAGCTTGCCTTCCGGCTGCGCGCGTTGCACGGGCTGAAGAGCACGCTGGGCAAACGCATCGTGGCCATCGGCGGCGCGGGCGGCTGGGGAGCGGGCATGGCGCAGAAAGCGCCGGAGATCGCGCGCAACCTCTGGAAGCTCGACATCGTGGACTATCCCTATGCGGACCTCGCTCCGCGCCTGAAAGCCGCCCGAGCGGACGCCGCGTTAGCCAAACGCGCCGAGGCCGATGTGCGGCGGTTTTTGCGCGAGTCGAAGGTCTCGTTGCACACCAAAGAGGCATTCGTCCGCAACGCTTTCATCTTAACAGAAGTGTTCAAGGACATCCTGGACGAAGCGAAGACGGACGCGATCACGGTGCAGCACTGCATGGGCACAATCATGCCGATATCCGAGACGACTGCCTGCCTGCCGCTGAGTCTGCTCAACGACGAGGGCTACCTGGCTTTCTGCGAATCCGACTTCGTCGTCATCCCGTCGGGCATCCTGCTGCATTACATCTCCGGGCTGCCGGTGTTCTTGAACGACCCGACTACGCCCCACGACAACGTCGTCACGCTGGCACATTGCACCGCGCCGCGGAAGATGGACGGCAAGCGCGCCGAGCGGACGAAGATTCTCACACACTTCGAGTCCGACTACGGCGCCGCGCCGAAGGTGGAAATGAAGCTCGGCCAGGTATGCACGAACCTGGTGCCCGATTTCGCGTCGAAAAAATGGGTCGGCTTCGAGGGCAAGATTATCGGCAACCCGTTCCTCGACATCTGCCGCTCGCAGGTGGACGTGCGCATCCAGGGGGATTGCGCCGCGCTCTTGCAGGAGATGAAGGGCTTCCACTGGATGATGTGCTACGGGAATTTCCTGCGCGAAAGCAGCTACGCGCTCAAGAAAATCGGCGTGGGTTTCCACGATGTCAGCGCGGCGAAAACGGCGTAACATCAGCCATTCTAATTCTTACCCGTTCGCGTTTGAGAGGTAGAGCAGGGCGATGTCGCGCTGGATTGATCGATTACCGCAGTCGGTGAAGCCCGAACAGGTGAACGGTGAACCACTGCCAGGCGTGGCAAGGCGAGCGGCCGAGAAATGGGAGGGCAGTGCGAGAGACGCTCGAGTCAAAAAGACGGGGACCAATTGAATATAACAAACATTGTGCGAACTAACCATGGCCGAGGCCTTCGGTCGGTGTTGTGTGCGGCAACAGATAACATGGGCACAACGGGGGGAAAAGGGCCGATTGGGGGGGATTAGAGGGGATTAGAGCGGATGAGTTACAAGTTTCGATGATAAAGCGACTTGTGGCCCACATCGGGCCAGATTCCGGGAGACTCATGGCCAACTGATGAAAAAGAAAAGATGGGCACTTTTGGCGGAACCAGGGCTTTAACGGATAAGTTGGGCACTCGTCGCGGAACTGGCAAAAACGCGCTTTTGCTAAGAAATATGCCAATAACGGTGACAAGTTCCGCCTAAAGTGCCCAACTTATCCGTTTTCCTGAACATGCGGAACCAACCCCCTGTTTTGGATGGTTTATCGGAAATGAGTAGGGGTGTTTTGGGGTGTTTTTTGGGGTGATTCGCTTGGCGGTTTCCCGATCCTGGCGGCTGGTTGGCGGAGTGCTCGCGGTGGTCACGCGATAGGGACGCTGGCATCCGGTCGGAAGCACTACTTGGCTGCCCTTCATCGGTTCCTAGCGCTCACCGCCTTTCCGGGGGTTGTCAGGGCGTGAGCGCGATCGATTTACCTTCGTATGTCACGATCTTCCCGATTCATCAATTTGGTATATTTCTGCATATAGTATATGCGGCCGGGTTTCCGGTGCTCGCGGTGGTGGCGCTGGCATCCGGCGGATGGGCCTCGGGGCGGTCGTCAACAACGGGCGAGCCGCTGACAATGGTTCCATTCCCGTGCCCCTCCATGCGGTTGACCAGGTCAACGGGGGCGGTGTCCCCCATCGGGAAGGCCGATCCGGGCAGGCTTCCAGCCGGCGGCGTTGGATTTGACTGGCTGGCGGGGTGCTCGCGGCGGTGGCGCTGGCATCGGGCGGGAGTGGTTCGGGGCCGTCGCCAGCGGGCCGGGGAGCGGGAATGGCTTACCAGTGACCACCTGGCACAGGGAATGGGGCAGCCGACGGGGCCGGCAGAGCGCGGTAACGGAGACGCAACCGACCATCTTCCTAAGGGGAAAATCGGATCGGGCCAGGAGCCGGGTTGGCGGGGTGCTTGCGGCAACGGGCGGAAGTGGTTCGGGGCCGTCGCCAGCGGGTGCCAAGGGCCGGGGAATGGGAATGGCTTACCAGTGACGAGGTGGCAAAGGGAATGGGGCAGCCGACGAGGCCGGCGGAGCGCGGGTAACTGAGGCGCAACCGACCAGACCAGCGGCGATGGCTCCCTGCCCGTCCATATCCAGGGTTGACCAGGGCAACGGGAGCGCTGGCTTCCTGAGGGGAAAATCGGACCAGGCGGGGAGCCGGGTTGGCGCTGGCAGCGGGCGGAATCGGTTCGGGGCCGTCGCCAGCGGGGCGAGGGACCAGGGAGCGGGAATGGCTTGCCAGGGGCCGGCGGAGCGCGGGTAACTGAGACGCAACCGACCAGCGGCGATGGTTCCCTGTCCGCCCATATCCACTCGGTTGACCAGGGCAGCGAGGGCGCTGGCTTCCTGAGGGGAAAATCGGACCAGGCGGGGAGCCGGGTTGGCGGGGTGCTCGCCGCGGTGGGCGCTGGCAACGGGCGGAAGCGGTTCGGGGCCGGCACCAGCGAGCCGGGGAGCGGGAATGGCTGACCCGTGACACCTTGCGAAGGGAATGCAGCAGCCTACGGGGCAGGCGGAGGGGGTAACGGAGACGCAACCGACCAGCGGCGATGGCTCCCTGCCCGTCCATATCCACGCGGTTGACCAGGGTAACGGCGGCGCTGGCTTTCTGAGGGGAAAATCGGACCGGGCGGGGAGCCAGGTTGGCGGGGTGCTCGCGGCGGTGGCGCAGGCATCGGGCGGGAGTGGTTGGGGGCCGTCGCCAGCGGGGCGAGGGGCCGGGGAGCGAGAATGGCTTACCAGTGACCACCTGGCACAGGGAATGGGCAAGCACCGGGGCCGGCGGAGCGCGGTAACGGAGGCGCAACCGACCAGCGGAGATGGTTCCCTGCCTGTCCATATCCAGGGTTGACCAGGGTAACGGCGGCGCTGGCTTCCTGAGGGGAAAATCGGACCTGGCTGGGAGCCGGGTTGGCG
>JBAXTC010000516.1:0-5842 GCA_037130375.1 Verrucomicrobiota bacterium
TGGAGCACGGTGAGCAACGCCGAAGTGGTGGTGATGAACCGCTGGGTCGAGTCGCGCCTGCCAATCATCAGCGTGGACGAAAAGGAATGCATCATCAGCTTCGGGAAGAGGTCTGTCTTCGAGCTTGCGGCTGGCGACCTTTACTATTTGGAAGGAGCCTTCGATTTTCTGGACGAGCCCGGCGAGTGGTATCTCGATGCCCGAAATGGCACCCTCTATTACATGCCTCGTCCCGGCGAACGGCTGGATCAGATGAGCGCTATCGCGCCGGTGCTCGCGCAGGTCCTTCGTTTCGAGGGCCAACCCGAGGCCGAACGATTCGTGCAGCGCGTTGTTCTCCGTGGCCTTACCTTCGCGCATGCTGAATGGCATTACCCCGAGGGCCCTCACAGTGCCCCGAGCAAACCCGCCGCCGGTTCGGAGCCGAAACTCGAGAGCGGCGGTTTCTCGCAAGCGGCGGTGGGCGTGCCGGGCGCCGTGTGGGGCGAAGGTCTCCTCGACTGTATCTTTGAGAACTGCGCGTTTTCAAACGTCGGCAACTACGGCTTGGAACTGACGCGCGGTTGCCAGCGCAACCGCATTATTCACTGTGAGTTTTCGGACCTGGGCGCTGGCGGCTTGAAGATCGGCGAACAGGGCATTCGCGATCGTGCGACGGAACAAACCCGCGCCAACGAAATCACCCGTTGCCACATCCACGACGGCGGAATGATGTTTCCCAGCGGCATTGGCATCTGGATTGGGCAATCGCCCGACAATCGTCTGACGCACAATCTCATCCACGACTTCTATTATACCGGCATCTCGATCGGCTGGACCTGGGGCTACGGCCCGGCCCTGGCGACCAACAACACTGTCGAGTTCAACCATGTCCATCACATCGGCGTGAAATCGGATGGCGACGGCCCCATCCTGAGCGACATGGCGGGTATTTATACCCTGGGCAAGCAGCCGGGCACCACCGTCCGCAACAACCTGTGGCACGACATCGCGGGCCTCCGCTACGGCGGTTGGGGTATTTACTTCGATGAAGGCAGCAGCGGAATCCTGGCGGAGAGCAACGTGGTTTATCGCACGACCCACGGCGGTTTTCACCAGCATTACGGCGAGACCAACACCGTTCGCAATAACATCTTCGCCTTCGGCCGCCACGCTCAGGTTCAGCGCACCCGCCCGGAACCGCACCGCAGCTTCAGCTTCGAAACCAATATCGTCTATTTCGATTCCGGCACTTTGTTGTCCGGGGACTGGACCGGCGACAACTACCAGATCGATTGGAATCTCTATTTTGACGCACGGCCGGCGGCCACCCCGGCTGCCATGCGGTTTGCCGACGCGACCCTGGACCAATGGCGCGCACGAGGGCACGACCTGCACTCGATCATCACGGACCCGCACTTTGTGGCTCCGCAAAACAACGATTTCCGCCTGACAAAAGACTCGCCCGCTCTCAAGATTGGATTCCGCCCGATTGACATGCGTCAGGTCGGCCCCTGACATAAGTCAGATGGAAAAACCCTGCCCATCCCCGACTACGCTGCGGAAGTGCAGGGCGTGAAGCTCAGCGGCGTCCGCGCCGGTGGACCAGCGGACAAAGCGGGCATCAAAGGCGGCGATGTGATCGTGGAGTTCGCCAACACCAAGATCGCCAACATCTATGACTACACCTACGCCATGGACACCGTGAAGATCGGCCAGCCCGTGAAAGTAGTCGTGCTCCGCAACGGCGAGCGGGTCAGCCTGAGCCTGACCCCTGAGGCGCGGAAGTAGGCGCGGTTCAGGGCGGCAACCCGACTTAAGTGAACGGTTGTCCGTGGAAATCCAGCCCCGGGGCCGCAGCCTGGCAAAGTCACGCGCCTGGCGGTGATTGCACTTTGGCGCCATTCGCCCCCTTCACTTTCGCGGCAATTCCGAGATAAGCCTCCTTGACCCTGGGATCACCAAGCAGTTCCTGGCCAGTGCCGGCGAGGGTGATTCTACCGGTTTCAAGCACGTAGGCACGGGAGGCGATGCGCAGCGCCTGGTTGGCGTTCTGTTCCACCAGCAGGATTGTGGTGTTGGTCCGGTTGATTTCCTGGATAATGGCAAAGAGCTCCTGCACCAGGCGCGGCGACATGCCCATGGACGGCTCGTCGAGCAGCAACAGGCGCGCCCGGCTCATCAGGGCCCGTCCCACCGCCAACATCTGTTGCTCGCCCCCGGAAAGCGTTCCGGCGGGCTGGCGAAGGCGTTCCCGCAGGCGTGGAAAAGTGGAGAGGACCCGCTCGAAATCCGTTTCGATGCCCCCAGGGTCGCGGCGCTGCCAGGTTGCCAGGCGGAGGTTTTCCTGCACGGTCAGGTTGCCGAAAATACCCCGTCCTTCCGGCACATGCGCAACACCCAGACCCACAATGCGGTGGGCGGGAACGTGTCGCAGATCCTGACCCTCAAAGGTGATGCTGCCGGTATAGGGTATCAGTCCGGAAATGGCTCGCAAGATCGAGGTCTTGCCGGCCCCGTTGGCGCCGATCAAGGTCACGATCTGCCCTCGGGAGACCTGGAACGACACGCCGTGAAGGGCGTGAATGCCGTCGAAATGCACGCGCAGGTTCTGGACTTCCAGGTGAGGTGGCGACAGTTCCATCGGATTCTGGTCCAGGGTGGTTTGTTTCATCCGGCCGAATCTTCACCCAGATAGGCCTTCATGACCGAAGGATCGTTCTGGATCACCTCTGGAGAGCCCTCCGCCAGGGTTTCGCCAAAATCCAGCACCTTGATGCGCTCACAAATCCCCATGACGAGTTGCATCTGGTGCTCGATAAGCAGGATCGTCAATTGAAACTGCCGACGAATCGAGCCGATCAGCTCCATCAGTTGGTCGATTTCCGCCGGGTTCATCCCCGCGGCAGGTTCATCCAGCAGCAGAAGTTCAGGCCCGATGGCCAGGGCGCGAGCTATTTCCAGGCGTCGCTGGGAGCCGTAGGGGAGGTTGCAAGCAGTTTCTTTCGCCAGATGCTCGAGCTGGAAGATCGCGAGCAAGCCGCGGGACTGGTCAATGATGCGCTGTTCCTCCCGGCGGTAGCGACCCACGTGAAGCAGGGCCTCGATGGGCGAATAGCGCGTCTGCGAATAGTGGGCAATGCGGACGTTATCCAGCACGGAGAGATCCCGGAACAGGCGGATGTTCTGGAAGGTGCGAGCGATACGATGGGCGGTGATCTGGTGAGGCGTCAGCCCCACGAGCTCCACACCGCGATAGCGGATGCTGCCTTCGCTGGCGCGATAGACCCCGGTCAGGAGGTTGAAGACCGTCGTCTTGCCCGCACCGTTTGGACCGATGATGCCCATCAACTCGCCCTGACGCAGATCCAGGTTAAAGTCAGCCAGAGCGCACAGGCCGCCGAAACAGTGCCGCACTTTAGTGGCTCTCAGTAATGTCATGCCACGTCCGCTCCTCGAGGCCTGACGGCGGGGGGGGGCCAACGGTCCCCGAGTGGAATGAAGCCGCGAAACTCCCGCATGCCCAGGATGCCACGGGGCCAGTAGAGCATGACCATCACCAGCGCCAGGGGCATAATGATCATGCGCAGCATGCCGAGGTGGCGGATGAAGTACTCGTTGAGGGGATTGAAAACGACCGCCGGGAGCCAGGACAATAGCGCCGCCACGGTCGAGGGTCGCAGCAGTTCCAGGAGCACGGTATAGAGCGTGGCTCCGAGGATGGAGCCGCCGATGGAGGCGATGCCACCCAAGTACACCATAATGAGGATCTCGGTCGTCTTGACGATGTCAAAAACCCGCGGGCTGATGAATTGGAGCAGGTGGGCGAACAGCGCGCCGGCGATGCCGGCACAGAAGGCCGAGAGCATGAAAGCCAGTATTTTAACTCGCCGGGTATCCACGCTCATCAAGTCGCTGGCAATCTCATCTTCGCGGATGGCCAGCACGCCGCGCCCATAGGAAGAATAAACGAAGTTGCGTATCAACCAGACCAGCGCCGCCGTCCAGCAGAACACCCAGGGCAGCGTGGTCAGTCGGGGAATCCCGGAGATGCCACGGGGGCCGCCGACGGCATCGATGTTCTCGAGGGCAGACTTGACGATCATCAGGAACGCCAGGGTGATGATGGCCAGGTAGTCACCCCGGACCTTGAACGAGGGGAGGGCCACCAGCAGCCCCAGCAGGGCAGTGACCAACCCTCCCGCGAGCACCGCCAAATGGAACAGGGCGGGGTGGGTGACTACAGGGAGCACCTTCATGCTGAGCAGGGCCGAGGAGTAGGCCCCCACCGCCATGAATCCCGCGTGGGCCAGGGAGAATTCCCCCATGTAGCCGTTTACCAGGTTCAGGCTGGTGGCCAGGATGATGTTGATTCCGACGCAGATCAGCACCAACTGGACGTAATTATTGAGCAAACGGAAATGGGGGATGGCAAAGGCCACCACCAGTCCGCCGGCCAACAGGACCGGCAGCAGCCAGCGCCAATCCATCGCGCGCTGCCAGTGTTTGAGCAGGGCCGCGCTCATACTTTCTGCGCGCGCGGTGCGCCGAGGATGCCGTGGGGGCGTATGACGATCAGGGCAAGGAGGAGGCTGAACACCACCAGATCCCGATAAGTGGAGGGCAGGAGGGCCACCACGATAATCTCGACGCCGCCCAGAATGTAGGCGCCGATCATGGCACCGCGGATGGTCCCGATCCCGCCGACCACGGCGGCGATGAAGGCTTTCCAGCCCACCATGATCCCCATGTAAGGGTCGATCACCGGGTACGCGAGGCTGTACATGGTGCCCGCCGCCCCGGCCAGTCCCGCCCCGATGGCGAAGGTGATGGAAATAATCAGATTCACCGGAACACCCATCAGCGGCACGTAGGTCTTGTCCCAGGAGATGGCGCGCATCGCCAGCCCCACCATCGTGCGCCGCACCACATAGTCGAGCACCAGCATCAGCGTCAGGGAGAGAGAGATGACGATCAATTGCAAGGAAGACAGGGCAAGACCCCCGAGCCTCCAGGTCACGTTCAGCAGCAGCGGCGGCACGTGCTGGGGATAAGGGTAGAACGCCAGGGTAAGGTTCTCCAGGAACAGCCCCACGCCCAGAGCAGTGATGATGGCCGAGACGCGCGGGGCGTTGCGCAGCGGCTTATAGGCCATCCGCTCGATGATCACCCCCAGCCCGGCGGTCGCGGTCATGGTGAGCAGCAGGGTCGGAACAAATGGCAAACCCAGCAGCGTCGCCGCCAGAAAGCACAAGAAGCCCCCCACCATGAAGACATCGCCGTGGGCGAAGTTGATCATGGTAATAATGCCATATACCAAGCTGTAGCCCAGCGCAATCAGCGCGTAAATGCTCCCCAATTGCAGGGCATTCAGAATCTGCTGGAGCCAATAGACGCTGGCTGAAGTCAAGCTCACGACCTCCGCTCTCGTGGTGTCACAGCCGCGATCACGGGGCCGCGTTCGTGACCCAGGCGAACTGGCCGCCTTTGACCTGCATCATCACGACACTCTTCACCGGGTCGCCGGACCCGGGCGTGAAGCGGATATCGCCGGTGACCCCAGGATAGCCCGAGATGGCGGCCATCGCATCGCGCACCGCCTGGCGCTCGGGGGCAGAGGCGGTCTTCAGGGCCTGAAACAGCAGTCCCATTGAATCGTAAGTGAGAGCGGCGACATCATCCGGGATCTTGCCGTACTTTTGCTGGTATGCCGCGATGAATTCACGGGCCACCGGGGTGGCAATGTCGGTGGAGTAGTGGTTGGCAAAATATGCGCCTTCGACCGCACCCTTGGCCAGCTTGACCAGTCCGGGACTGCTCCAGGCATCGGAGCCGATCAAGATCCCGTCGATTCCCTGGCGGC
>JBAXTC010000517.1:0-5812 GCA_037130375.1 Verrucomicrobiota bacterium
GCTATTGTCGGCCATCCCTCCGGGATGAGGAGGGTCAAATCCTAGCGGCATTGGATCCCACAGTCTGCAAGGCACGTCAGGGATGCCCCTGCGTGCCCGCCTCGGTTCTCAGCTTGGCTCGTGAGCCGTCAGCGCGTGCGCCGCCTCCCAGGCGAGCATGGTTCGTTTGCGCGTTTCTCCCCAGCGATAGCCCCCGAGCAGACCGGTCTTGCGAATCACGCGATGGCACGGAATCAGGTAGGAGATGGCATTCTGCCCCACGGCTGTGCCAATCGCGCGCGAGGCCCTTGGTGCATCGATGAATCCGCCAACCGTCTCGTACGACGCGACGGCGCCGGGCGGGATTCTCAGCAACGCCTGCCAGACCTTAAGCTGAAAATTCGTTCCCATCAGCAGCAGGCTGAGTGAAGGTTTTCGCGGACGGTCCAGCCCGGAAAAGATCTGGGCTGCGATCCGAGCCGTGGTTTTCGGCTGTTCGCCAATGGCGGCCCCGCTCCATTGCAATTCCAGTTCACGCACCGCTTCGCGCTCGCCCGTTTCGTTGGTGAAGCTCAACCAGCAGATCCCGCGTTGGGTCACGCCCAGCAAGCAAGTTCCAAAAGGGGAGGGATGGAATCCGTAGGCAATGTGCAGGCCGGCGCCGCGGGTCTTGAACTCGCCCGGGGTGACGGCTTCAACCGCGACGAACAGATCGTGCAGGCGTCCCGGGCCGGACAGGCCGGAATCGAGCGCCACGTCAAACAGCGCCTTGGAATCGGCGAGTTGACGTTTGGCGAACTCGACGGTCAGGAATTGGAGGAACCGTTTCGGGCTTATCCCGGCCCAACGGGTGAAAAGGCGTTGAAAATGATATTCACTGAGGTGCGCGGCGCGCGCCACGGCAGCAAGGTCAGGTTGTTCCAGGAAGCGCGAGTGGAGGCCGTCGATCGCCTTTTCTATCCGCGCATAATCGAAGCGGTCCTCGAACGGCTCGGCGTCCAAATCAGGAATGGAAAGAGGATTCATCGCAGTCAATATACGACGGCGTGTTGGCCACACCCACCCGATTCTTGCTGACTTAACCGCAGCCGGCCTATTTCCTGGCCAGCGCCTCGGAGAGAGCCTTCTCGAGCGCTTCGCCGCCCAAGTCCTTGCCGATGATTTTGCCATCGCCCCCGAGGAGATAGGTCGCGGGAATGCTGTTGACACCGTATTTAACGGCCAGCTTGTTTTGCCAGCCCAGACCGTCAAAGTATTGCGGCCACGTCATGTCTTTCTCCTTGGTGAAAGCAGTGAGCTTGTCCTTATCCTTGTCGAGGCTGATGCCGATGATTTCAAAACCCTTCTTGTGATAGGCCTCAAAAGCCTTGATCACGTTCGGCAGTTCGCGGACGCACGGCATGCACCAGGTTGCCCAGAAATCAATGAGGACCACTTTGCCTTTGTAATTAGCGATGGAAAGCGGTTTACCCGCCAGATCCTTTTCGCTGAAGTCAGGGAATTGGGAACCTACGGTGAGGGAGCGTTGTATCTTCTTCGCCCCCTCCTGCGCCTTGATCGACTCGAGCACTTTGTCAACGCTCTGGCCTGCCTTGGTGTCTGGAAAATCGCGCTTAAGCTGGTTGAGCAATTCCGTGCCCTTGTCCGTGTTATCCAAAATCTGGAGGTACAGCATAGCCTCCATATTGAGGATTTGGGCGGCGTCTTCGCTCTTTTCACCTTTATGTTTGGCGACCAAAGCCTCGAACTCTTTGAGTTCAGGGGCCAGGGCCTGCTCGGACTTGGCCCCTTCCTTGATCTTGGCGCTAATTTTTGTGACCAGATCCTTAAGCTCGGTTCCTGCGTCGCTTTGTTCGGCGGCAAGCGCCCGATGGCTCGCCATGCAGAGTGACAGCGCGGCGAAGGCGGCCAGTAGTTTGATTTTCATAAATGTTCAGGGTCAGAATTGCTTTGGTAATTAATAAGCCCAGCAAAGCATGATGTTCGGTGAATCGCAAGTCTATTGACAGGCTTAACCCCCGCGGGCTGGGTGGTTTCAAGAAATCGTAGCCGCCGACGGCAGTCGGCGCTGATCTCAGTAATTGAGGAAAAGTGCGCCGACTGCCGTCGGCGGCTACGATTTTGCAGGTTCTTGAATCCGCCCTGCCCGGCGGGCTTGGGAAGGGTTCAAACCGGAGGTTCTCCATAACTCTGGCCTCCTGGATACGACGGATTGCCCTTGGATTCCGGCTGTCCCCCTGCCATCGGGTGTGCATACAAACGCACAGTTGTCGCCATGTCAGTTCGGGGTAGTGTTCAACAAGAACATGGCAACTAAAGACCATAGGCGGCACGCTAGAGGGCTCATCGAGGAGTTGGAGTCCCGGGTGCATGTTGGGCCGCCGATTCATGATACCGAAATCTCCTCAGCACAGGAATTTCTACGCCGAAGCGAGTTTCCTGCCGCCAGCGATTATTTCAATCGGCTCGCGCAAATACAGAACCGGCTCGAACCGAGGTCCAAAACACAATCCTTGCCGCCCGGCAAACGCAATTACGGCGGCGAGGCGGCGGGCCATTGGATGCAGTTGCAATCCGCCTACGACCACCTAATCCTTTCCACGTGCTACGAGGGGGAATTTTGCCTGAAGCAGGGCAAGGTAAAAATCTCGCATCGCTTTAACCAGGAAGGCCGCATTGACTTTGTCGAGCTGAAGTTCCTGCGCTCATTGCATGCCTGCTTGAACGGTGAACTCCGAAAGCTCTTGAGAGTAAAAGATTACCCGGGCATCCGGGAGGATTGGCGCACGGCGGAGGCATTTGTTCTGCCGGTGCTGCCGCAGGAACTGATCTTTCTGTACGAAGACATCTTTCGATGTCCCAGGTTCGAAGTCCTGGCGTGGCTCATCAACATCGGGCACCGTCTCGCCGGTGATCTGCTGCAGGATTTGCGGCAGCAGCCTGTCAACGGTTGCACGACTCCACGCCGGGCTAATCGGGACCAATTGCCTTTGGAGGCAGTCCGGACGGACGAAGTTGCCATGCCGATTCTTGAAAAGGCGGACGCGCTGGAAGCTGCGGTTGAGCTCAGCGACCCGCAAACGGCGGTCGTGCGGTACCTCAGCAGGCAGCCTAGCCAGTCCGTTGAGAGGTGCCGGTTCGAGGATGCACTGGAACCACGGCGGATTCATGAACCGGCAGTTTACGGAGATCCGCGCCGCCTGCCGTCGGCGGCTACGGTTTCTTGAATTCACCCTGGCACTGGAACGGGCGCTCAGATTTCGGATTTGATAAGTCGGCCCCGTCACGTCATGCTCTTGCGCTTGCAGTTCATGGCGCCGGGGGCGCGGGCCTTGTCGGGTCCGGCCGCGCGGCGCAAAAGAATCAAACGATGTCATATCGAGCCTGGTTTCAGTGCATTAACCCGCAATGCGGAGCCACCTATCCGCTGAACTCGGTCGTGTACCAATGTCTGCAGTGCGGTTCACTGCTGGAGGTGCAGCACGAAGTCGAGGCGCTGGCCAGGCGCGGCCCGGCCGCGTGGATGAGGCTCTTCGAGGAGCGCTACAAGAGCACTCAGTGGCCCTTTGGCTCGGGCGTGTGGGGCAAGAAAGAATGGATACTGCCGCAGATCGACGACCGCAACATCGTCTCGCTTTACGAGGGCGGAACGAATCTTTTCTGGGCCGAACGTTTCGGGAAGGTGATCGGGGTGGAGAATCTCTGGGTCAAGTTGTGCGGCAACACCCACAGCGGGTCATTCAAGGACTTGGGCATGACTGTGTTGGTTTCGCAGGTCAAGCAAATGATCTCCGAAGGGGCGCCGATCAAGGCGGTGGTTTGCGCCTCGACCGGTGACACCTCGGCTGCGCTGGCGACTTATTGCGCCGCCGCCGGCATCCAGTCCATCGTCCTGCTGCCGCGCGGCAAGATTTCCATCGCACAGCTCATTCAACCGGTTTCCAATGACGCCCTGGTGTTGTATCTGGACACGGATTTTGACGGGTGCATGAAGCTGGTGCAGGAGATTACCAAGGATCCCACGCTCTACCTGGCCAACTCGATGAATTCGCTGCGGGTCGAGGGACAGAAGACCGTTGGCATCGAGATCGTCCAGCAGTTTGATTGGGAGGTGCCGGATGTGATGATCATCCCGGGCGGCAACCTGGGCAATGTGTCAGCCCTCGGCAAGGGCCTTTTGATGATGAAGAACCTTGGGCTGATCGCCAAGCTGCCGCGCATCGTTGTCGCGCAGGCGCAGCGGGCCAATCCGCTCTATCTCGCTTACCTCCGCAATTTCGAAGGGTTCGAGCCGGTCCAGGCGCAAAAGACCCTGGCCAGCGCCATTCAGATTGGCAACCCCGTCAGCTTCGAGAAGGCAGTCCGGGTACTCAAACAATTCAACGGGATTGTGGAACAGGCCACAGAGGAAGAGTTGGCGGAAGCGGCGGCGCTGGGGGATCGGACCGGGATGTTCAACTGTCCGCACACCGGCGTAGCGCTGGCGGCGCTGCTCAAGTTGCTCAAGGCGGGGAAGATCGACAAATCCGAACGCGTCGTCGTGATCTCCACTGCGCACGGTCTAAAGTTCGTCGAGATGAAGGTCAAGTATCACCAGAAAGAACTGGGGTTCCCGAGCCGGCACGCCAACCAACCTATCGAGCTGCCTGCGCGGTTGGATGCTGTGAAGGACGCTCTTCACAAAGCGCTCGAAACCCGGAGCCAGAGGGATCTCTAACCCGGACATGGACCGAGGTTCAACGGTTTACTTCTGTTTCTCGAGGACCGTTGGCGGGGCGTTGGTATCTTTGGCCTGCTTTTCCTGTTCGTTCAGGTTGCGCGTCAGACGGGTTTTCAGCTCGTTGTACATCTCGTTGGTTACGGAGGTAAGCTGCGCGCGCGCTTCTTCGAAGCGGCCGGCGATGAGTTTGAGCCGGGCAAAGTGAAGATACACGCCCTCGCGCTCCATTTCATCGTGGGCGATGGCGAGGGTATTGGTCCACGCCTTGAGCGCCGCATCGGTGCGCAGGGGTTTGATTCCGTAGTAAGTCTGGGCGACATCCGAGGCGAGCGGGAAATTCTGGGGATCGAGCTTGAGCGCCTTGCTGTAGAGTTCGAGGGCTTTGTCGAAGACCTGTTGCTCGGTGATCCCGTAGAATTCCCGCGCGTCCTTGCGGAAGAGATAAACGGTGGTGCCGAAGTTGTGATAGTAAACCGATTCGCGCGGGTTCAGCTCGATCGCTTTGGTGTAGTACTCGAAGGCCTTCTTCACCGGACCGATCTGGCCGTATAGATTGGCCAGGTTGTTGTACACGGCCGGGTCCTTGGGGTCCAAAGCCAGCGCCTTTTGCCACTGCTCCTGCGCGCCTTCCTCGTCATGGATGTCGCCCAGGAAACTGCCATAGGCCACCCGCGCGCGGACGTGGTCGGGATGGCGCTTGATAAAGTCCTGGTAGCCTTTGCGGATCGGCTCGAGGCGTTCCCGGATGCGCCGGCTCAATTCGGCGCTGGGCATGCCGGCGCCCTTGGCCGCAAACTGCTCGTTGTCCCGAATCCACTTATCCACCTCGCTCTGGACCGCGTCGTCATCCTCCATCAGCTTCTTGTATTCCTTTTCAACCGAATCATTTGGATCGGGGGCGGTGGCGGATGGGTTTGTGCCCTCGGGGCCGTTGGTGGCTGCCGAAAGCGGGAAGGCAACCAGCAGCATGCCGAGCATTCCAATCAAGAGCTTGTTCACACAGGGAAGCTAACATGGGGCGCGCAAGGTCCAAAGTGGAAAGCAATGTTCTTCTCAACTGCCCAGGGTGGTTTCAAGAAATCGTAGCCGCCGACGGCAGTCGGCGCTAACACT
>JBAXTC010000518.1:0-5802 GCA_037130375.1 Verrucomicrobiota bacterium
CCCAGGTCCTCGCCGCCGCGTCGGTGGCGGCGATGGCGGTGGACCAGACGCTGGGGACCTTCAATCCGGTCAAGTGGTCCGGGTTTACCTACGGACTGGGCTGGGACACCGTCCAGGAGCCCGGGCTCCAGGCGGTGGGAATCGAGGGTTGGTCCAAGGGTGGGGACACTGGGTTCTACGGGTCGGAGCTGATGATCGCACCCCAAGCCGGCCTGGCGGTGGTGGTGATGGGGACCCAGGGAGCGGGCTACAACCACACAGCCTTCGCGCAGCGGGTGCTGCTGCGCGCGCTGGCCGAGAGCGGGAGCATCGCATCCTTCCCGGCCCCGCTGGACCCGGTGGCCGCTCCCGTCGCACCGGTTCCCGAGGGCCTGCTCGCCTCGGTCGCGGGTTATTATGCGAACTACAAGACCCTCTACCAGGTCCGCGCGGAGACCAACGGCTCGCTCTCCGTGTTGAAATTCGGCCCCGGCGGTTTCACTCCCACCGACACGGGACTGCAGTATCGCACCGACGGCTGGTTCACCCGGGAAGAGGTGCCACTTCTTTCCTACCAGGTGGTGGCGGTCGCGGGAACCCAATACTTGGCCGCACGCGCGCCAATGGGGGCCGGGCACTACCTCGATCAGTTGGCCGATTCCCAGCGCGTGCAGCCGCTGGCAGCGCGACTCTTGCCGGCTTGGAGCAATCGCCTCGGCTCGACCTGGCTGATTGTCAACGAGAGCCCGGACTCGGAGCACTACCAGCCCAGTGCGGACCCCCGCTTTACACTTACCAGCGTGCCGGAGCTATCCGGACTGGTCATGGCCCGGCCAGCGCTGAACCCCAGTCCCCAGGTTCTCGACCCGTCCACCAGCGATACCGTGGCGAGGATGATGCTTGTCATACCCGGGGTAGAGGGGCGGGATCTCAACGACCTCGACATCATCGTGAAGGGCGGCGAGGAGTGGGTGCGCTGGGGGGACTGGCTGCACCGTCCAACCGCCACGGTGCCGGTGCTGCCCGCGGGCACCACCAACACGGTCGTCATTGGAGCGGAGGGCTACAGCGAGTGGCGGGCCGTTCAGGCCGGGGCCGTCCCCGTGACGGTGTTGATCTCCGGCGCCTACGCCTGGCGGTTTTACGGCCCGGACTTCACCCCTCTGGCCAGCGGCACGGCGACGGGCCAGGCGACCTTGCCCGCGGGAATGGGACTCGGCTACCTGGCGCTCTTCGGGACCGCGGGCGGAAGCGTCCGTGTGACCGTTTATTAACCCTGAGTGAGCCCTGTCTTTAAAGCGGCTCCCGCTTGCTAACTCAGCTTAAACTGACAGGTATTGACCTCCGGTCTGCCGGTTCACGGAATCTCCGACTCCGTGGTCTTGCGGCTCGCGGGCCACCTACGCTTTGGCCTTCGGAGAAGGCCAAGACCGGCAGCTCGGAGACCTGCCCCACACCCTGTCAGAATGAATTGGTGGCCCCCGCCTGCTGCCTTTTTCGGATCAACTCGCAAATAAATAAAAATAAAGCTTGCTATTTTTCGGGAAAGGGTCATTTTTGGGCTGTTTGTTAGATAGCTTGGAATTCCATGGCATGGTAAATCTTCAGGTGAACTCGGTTCAGTGATGATTTGAAACCCGATAAGCGGGAACAGTCTGGAGAAAGCAAGAGTTAGTCTAAATCAGTATTAGAGACATCACATGAGCGCAAAATTGTTTGTTGGGAACCTTTCCTTCAACATCACCGAAAACGACCTGCAGGACGCCTTTGCGGCGCACGGCACGGTTGTCGAAGCCAACCTTATGATGGACCGGGCAACCGGCCGTCCGCGCGGGTTCGCTTTCGTTACCATGAGTTCGCCTGAGGAGGCCCAAAAGGCCATTGACGCCCTCAACGGCAAAGAGCTGGGCGGGCGCGCCCTCACGGTCAACATCGCTCGGCCTCGTGAAGAACGACCTGCTGGCGGCGGCGGTGGTGGTCGCGGTGGGTATGGTGGCCGGGGCGGCGGCGGCGGTGGTGGAGGCGGCGGTCGCGACCGTTACTAGAGTTCCAATTCGTGTTTTTGCGGGGTCCGGGCCATCCGGGCCTCGCCTTTTTATTTGGCTGCGTCCTTTTCGGCCGGTTTCCGGGATGTCGCCCTCGCCAGCGGACCCGGTCGGTAGCGTGCAGGCATGAAAGAAGAACATATTGAAGTAGAAGGGCGCGTTCAAACCGTGCTCCCAGGAACGATGTTTCGGGTGGAGCTCGACAACAAACATCTCGTCCTTGCCACAATTTGTGGCAAAATGCGCAAACGCTGGGTCCGGCTCACCGTCGGCGACCGCGTCAAGATGGAGATGTCGCCCTATGATTTGGACAAGGCGCGAATCGTCTGGCGCATGAAATAGCGTCGGCATTCCTCTATATCCGCCCGCAGTCTCCTCACGGGCGCGCGAATTCCTTGTAGAACGTCACAGCCGAAAGAACGAAGCCGATGCCGGTGATGATCTGCCTTACGCGCCTTTGCGGAATTTGCTGGGCGTAATGGGAGCCCAGGAAGTAACCGATCAGCGCCCCCACGGTCATTATTCCTGCTTTGGGCCAATGGATCAGCCCGGAGGAAATGAACCACACCGCTGCGACAAGGTTGATGAGTGAACCCAGGATGGTCTTGAGCGTATTCATTTCGTGGATGTTGCTCAACCCGATGAATCCGAGGGAGGCTAGCATCAGTATTCCGATGCCGGCACCGAAGTAGCCGCCATAAATGGCCACCGCGAACTGGAACAAAATAGCTCCCCAGACCGCGGGTTGTTTTGATGGCGCGGAGCTCCGATTCTCCAGGCCGGCCAATCGGCGGAAAAGGCCCTGTGCCAGGAACAGCGCAGTCGCGAACAGAATCAAGAACGGGACCAGTTTGGAGAATGTTTTGTCGGTGGTATGTGTCAGCAGGAGGGCTCCGATCAAACCGCCCAGGAGGCTGATTGGGACAAAACGCGATAGCCATACCTTCACCGGGTCGAGATGTTGCCGGTAACCATAGATTCCGCCCGAGGTGCCGATGACCAGTGCCAGCGTGCTGGTAGCGTTCGCGATGACGGGTGGCGTCCCAAAGAAGAGCAGGGCGGGGAACGTGATTAAGGTGCCGCCCCCCGCCACGGCGTTGATGGCCCCGCCCGCGGCGGCCGCGAGTGTCAGACCCAGGATTTCAGTCACCGACATGGTTGGACGGACAAGTCAATCGTGTCCGGGACTGCGGTGCTCCGGCGGGCCCATCGAAGCTTCGCCGACGCAGAGCGTGGGTTATCGTGCCGTTCGGCGGCGGTGGGACGAATAACTTCGCGCGAGATCTCCGCATAAGCGCCCACGCCGAAACCCGCTTCAAACGCCTTCTTGACCCGGCGATCTTCGCCCGAATGAAACGTGAGAATGGCGGCCCGCCCGCCGGGGTTCAAGCACGTCGGAAGATGGCGGAGCAGGCTGTCGAGCGCCGAGAATTCGTCATTGACAGCGATGCGGAGCGCCTGGAAGACGCGACGGATGGAGAGTTCGCGGTCATCACGGCTGACGCGGGGCAAAGCGGTGCGGACGGCGGCGGCGAGCGCGGTGGTGGTGGCGAACTGGCGGCCAGCCAGTGCTTCTGCCAGCAGACAGGCTTGCGGTTCGTCGGCATTTTCAGTCAGCAGGGTGGCGAGGGCATCAGGACGCGCTCTTGCAAGGAGCGCCGAGGCTGGTTGACCGCGTTGTGGATTCATCCGCATATCCAGCGGACCTTCGTGTTTGACGGAAAACCCGCGCGCTGGATCGTCGAGCTGCATCGATGACACCCCAAGGTCTGCCAGGATGAAATCCACCCCACTGAGGCCGGCGGCAGCAAGAACCTGCGGCAGTCCGGCGAAGTTGCTGCGGTGGACGGTAAACGTTTCCCGGGCGAAACCCAGCGTGCGCAGGCGCGCTTCAGTTTTCGGGAGTTCAACGGGATCGGCATCGAGACCGAGCAGGCGTCCGCCTGGCTGCACTCGAGCCAGGAATTCCTGTGCATGGCCGCCGTAGCCCAGCGTGCAGTCAACGCCGTTTTGCCCGGCTTGCGGCGCGAGAACCCCGAGAATCTCCAACACCATGATCGGGCGGTGCATGCCGGCAGGGGTTTTGCCGGACGCAAGCACTTTCCCAACCGTTTCGGCATAACGCCCGGGGTCGCGTTCTTTATACTTCTCTTCAAAGCGCCGTGGATACTTGCCGGCGTACCGAGGGCGGCGGCGGTGGGGCGCCGTCTGGTTATTTATTTTGTCGAGCATGGCGGACGAAGAATACACAAACGGCCGGCAAATCGCGAGAGACTCTTTTGGAGTAGCCTGCTTGCCCCTCCCCAAATGAGTTCCCAACCTGTCGTTGTGGCCACTGGTTTGCTGAAACAAGAGGTCAGAGATCGGAGGTCAGATGTCAGAGGGCGGAACTGAAGTGTTCAATGGCGAAGTCCGTCGCTCCCGTCCAAATAGCGGCAAGCCAATGTCGCGCACCATCCACGCCGGAACTTCCTCGGGTATTTCTCGAACATCGCCCAACCGCGTTCGAAAAGCCCGGACCATCGACGGCAGCCGGTAAAGCCGCGACGTCGCTTGATAGCGGGCTAATCGGTGCAAGGCACGGCTGGAGACCGCCGGCGCTTCCGGAAGCCGCTGGTGCAGCATCAAGGCCCAATCCAACACCTGGCGCAAAAGAGCCAGGTCGGCAATCGCGCCTTTTTCCCACTCGTTCCAAGTCGCATTAAGCCGCGCCGGATGAAACGCCAGTTCGTATGCCATCTGTAGCTGTTGGCGAGGGGTCATGGGAGTTGATAGGATCGTTGGGGTAAGGTAGGTGGAGAGGACCGGGTTTATGAGGTCCAACGTTCGAGGTCGCGACGCAAATTGTCCAAGTTCTCATGGACGATGGCGTCATCACGAAAGGTGACGGGCAGCCGGTTCACAGCCTGCGCGACCTCTTCAAAACGCACGCGCGAATGAATCAGAAGAAACTGAACATCGGCTTGGTCAGTCGGGTCGTAGCGAATCAGCCGGCTGGCAACAAGGTCCGCCGGGGGAAGAGTGAACACGGTCAGAGTGCTGCCTTGCCATAGTACGACCGCATTCTCCGCCGAAGGAACGGCCAAACACAACCGGGTCGGCCCCACCCATTCGATGTGGTCCGACGGAAAATCCTCGGGTGGATTGACCGGCAGGCCGATCTGCCGGGCCGCCGCCGCCAGCGCCCGCTCGTTGACCGTGCTGTATGGGCCGGCAATATCAACATCCACACTGAAGCGGTCTTCTTCTCCCATGAGCATGAAAGCGGCGCTGCCGTAGATGCACAGCCTCGCTGGCTCGCCCAACGCGGCGTCCAACCGTGCCAGATGTTCCCGAAGGATTGCGGCATTCATGTTTGTTTAACGCTGATATACACTACGGCTCGAGTCCGTCCTCGACGCTACCATCGCATGCAGCTTTTCCGCAACGGCCATTCGGTCAAGTGGCAGTGCCATATTGCTTAACTATTATCCCAGAACTGCCAAGGTTGACAAGCTCCGGGGAGGCTTGGACCGGTTTCGCGGGTATTCTTGGGAATGAAATCCTAGTGGCCTTGGACAAGAATGTCCGCGTTCCATTCTTCGATGGGCTCTCTGCTCGAAAAGGCTAAGGTGCGCACGACTATAGGAATATGGAAAGGCGGAAGCAGCTTATCCCGCCTGGTAGCGGCTCTGCGCCATCCGCAACAACGAATGAAATTGCCGAACCATCAGCCTGCGCTGGACAGGGCGGATTCAAGAACCTGCAAAATCGTAGCCGCCGACGGCAGTCGGCGCAC
>JBAXTC010000519.1:0-5787 GCA_037130375.1 Verrucomicrobiota bacterium
CTCGGCGAGGACGCGTGCCAACTGCCGCCGGACAAGAATCGATTTGGCATAGGTCCATTCCAGACAGTAGGCATCCGAAAAGAAACCGACCTGTTTGTTGGTCGGCAGCATGTCCAGGCGTTCAGACATAATCTGGCGCATGACATCAGGGAAGAAGTTGTGCCACCAATAACCGGCGAGCGTGAAATTCGGCAGCTCGCGGGCAACTGTGCATAAAGATTGATTTGCATGACGGCTGGACAGAAAGCACATGAATTTCAACCGTGGATGACGCCCGACGATTTCTGCCAACTGCCGAATGGTTTCCTGCCTCAGCCGGCTGCCAGTCTCATAAGGCAGCGGCTCCGCGCCAAAGCTGAACTGGAAGACAATTCGATCTGCGCGGTTCTCGAGTTGCGTCAGAAACAACTCGTTGATGTAGCTCGCGTACACATCCCGTTCGGCCGGTCCCGCCTGGGCGCGATGCACCAGCGCCGCTTCCATCTCAGCATCCCCCACCAGCCGGTAATCAATGTCGGTGGATATATGCGTCGCCGTCGAGAGGATTTGGTCATAAGGGATGACTTCCACGTAATGCGCGACGGCGGCATGAACATCCGACAACGTCCGAATCGTTCGGTCAGTAGGCGGCCGTCCACAAACGCCAATCGGGGCGGAACTCTCCGGCCGCCGCCCCCAGCAGCGCTCCAGATCGTACAACGCGGTGTCAAATTCACCCCACTGACTGCGCGTGAAAAAACCCCACTCCAGCGCGTATTGGAAACGCTCATCGTCCTCCCCTTTGCCACGGCGGGCGATCTCTGTGCCGGTGCGCCCAATCTTGAGCCGGTCCAGCAATGAATGTTGCCACGCGCGATCGTCAGCGCGCTCGCGAATCAGCCCATCAAGTTTGCGCCACGACCCGGCGGTGATCGGTTCCTGCCAGCCGTAAAGGTCGCGCAGAATAATGCGCACCGCCCAAAAACCGCTGGTGTTTTGGATCGACGACAGAAACGGCAGCGCTTCCTCGATGCGCGCCTCGGCCTCCGCATCGCCGGGCCTCCCGGGATATTGTGTCAAACGCCCGCCGCTAGGACAGCCGGCCGAATAGAGATCGCTGACCACCATGTGGTATAGCAGCACATCGTGCAGGCCTCGAGCGCCAAGCTGGCCCCCGGTCAGGTGGGTGTGAATATCGAGCACCGGCACTCCGGCCAGGGCTTCTTCAACGAGTTGGATGGTTGAGTTCATGCTCTAAAAACTTCTGCACTTTGGAAAAGGATGGAATCGCCGTCGGTCCGCCATCACCGCTCGCCTTCAGCGCGGCGGCCGCGGAAGCCAGACGCAGTCGTTCGATTAGCGGCAGATCGCGGGCCAACGCAAAAGCATACGCGCCGTGAAACACGTCGCCGCAGCCAGTCGTGTCCATCGCCTTCACTTTGAAGGCGCTCAGATGACAGGGAGCGCTCAATTCTTTGGACCAAAACCAGCAACCCTCTGCGCCGCAAGTGACAACCACCGTCTCGTGGCGCGAACCCGCAAGGACACGAACGGCTCTTTCCGGCGATCGCTTCCCGGTCAGCTCCGCCGCAAACCCCTGCGAGAGTATCAAGTGATCGGTCAGCCCCAAAAGCACTGAGAATTGGGCGTCACTTTGGCTGTCAAAATCCGCCACGACGGGAATGCCAACCCGCCGCGCCAAACGAGCTGCTCGAATCATGCCCGGCAATCCAAGGTTGTCCACAAACAACACCCGGCAAGACTCAATCAGCGCAGCCGGCGCCGCGATATTTGCGCCGACAAAACCCTCGACATCGAAGAAGATGTTGCGCGTGCCACCCTGCTGGTCCACCACAATATTCGAGTAAATAGGCCGCGCGCCCGACGTTTGCTTCACTGAAGATACGTCGATCTTTTCCCGTTTCAGACACTCGATGGCAAAATGGGACAGCTCATCCTGGCCCAGAACACCCGCATAAGCGCATCGCGCCCCGAGCCGCGCGGCCGCCACCAGCGCAATCGCAGTCAGCCCGCCGCACTTGCGCTGGCGACCCAACACCCGGGCCTTATCATCCGGCCGCGGATAATGCTCCACATAAATAAAATCGTCCACCGCCACTGCGCCCAGACCCAGAACGTCAAATGTTTTCTTTCGTGCCATGCCGATACTCTTCTGACCTGTTTGATACGGTAAAAGGAAGTGCGAGTGGAGTCAGTTCAAGGGCCGAAGTTTGATGTTCTTAAACCAGCAGTCCGAGCCGTGGTCCTGCAAACCGATATAGCCAGTCCGGGGGTGCTTATTATAGGCGATGTCGAACTTGTGCGATGTGCCGTCTGGGCGCTTTTGGGGCTCAGTAAAGGCCGCCAGGTCGATGTGGTTCACTTTGTCGCCATTCAGAGTCACATCGATTTGGCTCCCCGCGCACCTCACCTCGATGTGGTTCCATTCACCAGCCGGCTTCATCGCGTTCTTGGCAGGTTTGGACAAATCGTAAATCGCGCCCGTGTGCCCAGGTCGCTTTGCCAATCCGCCCCTGGGCAATGGCCTCGTGCGCCTTCCAGTAGCTGTCACTGGCCGTCGCGTTGGGCCAAACCTGAAACACTTTCTTATACCGTTTCACCGCATCCCGAACTTCCAGCGCCTGCTCGACAGTATGCGTCATGGGCTTCTCGCAATAGACATGCTTTCCCGATTCCATTGCCTCAATCGAAATCTTGCCGTGCCAATGGTCGGGCGTGGCAATCAAAACTGCGTCAATATCTTTGCGCTCCAGCAGCTTTCGGTAATCCAAATAGCCATCCCCGTGGCAGATGTCTTTGGCCCGAGTGACTCGCCGCTGATACACATCCGAGACCGCCACGACACTCACACTGTCTTCGCTCAAACGCTTCACCAGGCTGGCAACATGGCCCGTCCCCTGCCCTCCACAACCGATAACCCCGATTCGAATTCGATCGTTAGCCCCGAACGCCGCAGCGGGAAGCACGCTGGCCAGGGAGACCGAACCGACGGCAAGAGCTGATGTCTTGACGAATTGCCGGCGTGAGAGCGGAAGGCCCTGCGTCCGAAATGATGGCAAAACTGTGGTATCCATGCGTAATCAACTAATCCTACTTGTGTTGTTTTAGTCTTGATGAAAAAAGGCCTGTGAGTGTTCCGTTCAGGCTCGAGTGAATCCGTATTCCATCCCCCATAAACCGAGCACCGCACCTCGGGCCGAAAAATCCATGCCTGCCGCTGCCAGCGTCAGAAAACTGCCAAAAAACAATCTCCGCCCATTTTCGATGTGCATAATATTGCTTAACCGATTCATCCTTCCAAATCGCCAAGCACCCGTCAAGTCTCGCCTGCATTTTTTCAGAAATAAGTTCAAGAGGCACATGGAGCAACCCACCGACCGGGCTGTGGAGGTAATGCTGTTCTGACCAACAATGCCTCATTTTCCAAGGATATCTGACATTATTTGGCGGAAACACGTCAGGTGCGCCGAACAACCATTGACTCATCTCAACTCGAGATCGGTCACCTCGCCTGCACAACCTCTAAAATTACCCGGGCGCGTTCGACCGCCTTTAATGATTTGTTATTAATTGTTCTTGCACTCGATTGCTTAATCCTTTAAGCAATAGATTAAATGCAACGTGCGCGCATGTCCAGGTCGCAGATTCTAATGCTCAAGACCCGCGCCTTTCTCGGGTCGGGTCTCGGCACATCGCGCCAATCAACTGAAACATTCTAATTATGGAACTCGCAAAACAGATTCGTCTCAACCGGATATTCTCTCATCCCTCCAAACGCCTTTGCTCGGTTGCAGTCGATCACTTCATCGGTTACCAAAAGGGATTGCCCGAGGGCTTGCTGAACGTGCCCGAGACAATCAAGAAGCTGGTCGAGGGCAAACCTGATGCCATTACCATGCTCAAGGGAATGGCTAAGAACGCGTGGTTTCCCTATGCCGGACGCGTGCCGTTGATTATCCAAGCCGTCTGCTTCACGGCCGACGACGCTGTCATCGAGAATACCTCCTGCCCGGCCGAAGTGCTGCGGCTTGGCGCGGATGCCATCGCGGTTTCCATCGGAGTGCGCGGCCCCAATGAAGGAAAGTTCCTGAAGCTGCTGTCGCAAATGGTTGCCGAGGCCGATCAGCTCGGGCTGCCGGTCATCTCCCACATTTATCCGCGCGACTTCTCAGCCGGAGGCAAGGTCGTTTACGACCCGGAGAATATCTTTTGGGCTGTCCGATGCGGGATTGAGTGCGGCGCAGATGTCATCAAAGTTCCATTTACCGGCGACGCCGCTTCTTATCCAGACATCATCTCCACCAGCACGGTGCCGGACGTCACAGCCGGCGGACCCCGCAGCGAGAGCTTGCTCAGCGCGATGGAAATGATGGTCGAGGTCGTCAAATCCGGCGCGCAAGGCGCTACCATCGGCCGCAACGTCTGGAGCGCGTCCAACCCCACCCGCGCCCTGTTGGCATTGCGTGCCGTAATTCACGATCAATTGACGCCGATCGCGGCGCTTGAAAAGGCAGGTCTGGGCGAGCCGTGACTAAGAAAAGCGCCTGGGGAAGTGCTCATCGCTTCCTGAAAATGCGAATCATTTATACAGTCGTAGCGACTGTTTTCTGCAATGCATGAAAGCCCACAGAGAGCCAGTTCTCCGGAGGGGCCACCTGCCAGCACGGCCAAACCAGGCAAATGCCGCAATTGTGCGCCGTGAGTGCGCCGTGAGTTGACTTCAAATCCGCGCCCGCTTAGACTTTTTACGATGAACGTGTTGCAAGACTCTCTGCTCGAACTCATCCGCCGCACCTCGGCCGAAATCCCGGACGACGTGCATAAGGCCATCCTTGATTCGCTCGAACGCGAGAAGAAGGGGACAATTGCCGAGAGCGCGATGAAGATTATCGAGCAAAATATCGCCCTGGCGAAGAAGAAATCGCAGCCCATCTGCCAGGACACCGGCAGCATCATTTTTTACGTCGATTGCCCGGGCAGCTTCGATCAGATGGCATTCGAGGACGCCGCGCGTGAGGCCGTCAAGCTTGCGACCAGGAAAGGCTTTCTGCGCCAGAACTCCGTGGACTCGATCACCGGCAAGAACGACGGCACGAACGTCGGCCCCGGCTCACCCGCTATTCATTTTCACCAGCATCGCTCGCCCGAAGTGAGCGTCCGCTTGGTCCTCAAAGGCGGCGGCTGTGAAAACGTCGGTGCCCAATACTCTCTGCCGAACGAGAAGCTTAAAGCCAATCGCGATCTGGACGGCTGCCGGAAGGCCATTCTGGATGCCGTTCTCCAGGCGCAAGGCAAAGGCTGCGGCCCGGGCATTCTCGGCGTTTGCATCGGCGGCGACCGCGCCACGGGCTATGAATTCTCGAAACAGCAATTTCTCCGAAAGCTGGAAGACCACAACCCAAATGCTGAACTAGGCAAACTGGAACAGGACATTGTCGAGACATCCAACAAACTTGGCATCGGTCCGATGGGTTTTGGCGGCAAGACAACGCTGCTGGGCGCGAAGATCGGCGTTCTCAACCGTTTGCCGGCATCGTATTTTGTGAGCATCAGCTACATGTGCTGGGCCTATCGGCGCCAGGGCGTCACGCTCGATCCAACCGGCCAAATCCAGAAATGGCTGTATTGAAATGAAACGGAGTGCTGGAGTAATGGAGTATCGGAGTGCTGAAGAAACCAACTCCTCATCCCGATGCGCCACGATTCCGACTTCCCATCCTCAGCACATCACCCCACCACTCCATCACCCCACCACTCCATCACCCCATCACTCCATCACCCCATCAC